>SKXU01000028.1 GCA_007128245.1 Candidatus Woesearchaeota archaeon | reverse complement strand
GAGTCTCCCGCAGAGAACTCATCACGAACATCATGTCATCTCCGCTCTTCTCAAGCAGCCCGGACGCCGGAGTCTTTGAAGTCGCTGCAGCGATGAATGCAAACAACATCAAGAAAATACCCGTTATAGATAACGGTCACGTCCTGGGGATGATAACACAAACAGATTTTCTTCAACACCTGTTTATGTTGTTTAAGCAGATGCACGAAGCATACAACCAAGGACGGCTCAGCCCCGAAGAATTCGCGAGCAAAAGCGGAGAACTCGTTGCGCGCATGCACGAAACCTCAACCAAACGAAATTGGCACATGAGATGTCTTGACTGCGGATCAAGCTTTCTCAACCCTGAGCGAGGAGGAGTGCTTTACTACCGTACGTGCCCGTACTGTCAATCAACCAGCATTACCTACCAAGACTCACAAAACGAATAAGAGTGCTCCAGTAAGAAGTGGAAGCACAACATTATCGTCAATAAACGCATACGCATGATAATCAATCATTTCTGCGCACGTCACCACAAACGCAATCACAAACCACAGCGCAGAAAAAAAGACGAGAATAGCTGATGCACTCACAAAAAACGCTCCTGAACCAACCCAAGACTTCTTTGTGCGAAAAATTTTTTTCTTACCAAAACGCATACCAATAATCGTAGAAAGACCGTCACTTACTGCCAAGACAAGTAACGCAGGAAGAAGCTGCGAGGGAAAAAGCAAAGCAGTAAAAAACGCTCCTAAAAGAACCATAACTGCTCCGCGACCAGGAAAACGCTGTTTATCATGCGCACGCTCCATCACACGTAAAAAAAACGTACTTTCAGGACGATGACGAACAAACCATACGAGCACAAGCATGCTACTGACTACTATGACTAAAAACACGGGTTGTGAAACCACAAGAGAGAGGAGTGCAAGACCTGAAGTGAAGGTGATGTGCAACCCCTGCCGTGCATACTCTCTGCGCATACCGCACATGAGTGGTAGCGGTATAAATTATTTTGCTACAAATCACGAGGATTTTTAAACCATGCATTCGTGCATACCCGTATGGGCTACGAGGTGATTTTAGGACGCAACGACGCAGACAGAAAACGTCTTGGAACAAAAGGATGCGTTCTCGTAGGAAAACACTTTGTGAAGATGGGACACACAAGCAGCCTCTCAAACGAGATCTGGCTTGACGTCACACGAAGCCACGTAGTATTTGTGTGCGGAAAACGTGGAGGCGGAAAATGCCTTATGGGAGACACGATGATCACCCTTGCAGACGGATCACGAACACGTATAGACGAGCTGTACGCTCATGATGCAAAGCTACTCACCTTAAATTCCAAGCTGAAAATACGTCCAGCAGAAAAGCAAGGGTTCTACAAACGGCAAGTAAGACGCATTTTACACATTACTTTGCGCTCAGGAAAAAAAATATCGCTCACTCCTGAACACCCCCTTCTTACTGTAAGAGGATGGATTCAAGCACAACACCTTACCATACAAGACCGTATAGCAACTCCTCGTACGCAACCCGTGTTTGGAACGAGCACTCTTTCAGAAGAAGAAGTAATACTCCTCGCATATTTTATTGCGGAAGGGCACACAAAAGGACCATACATTCGGTTTACAAACTTTGATCCGCAAATTATTGAAGAGTTCACACAAACAGTAAACAAGTACGATTCACGAGCACGCATCACAGAGCTAAAACACGGACAATACGCAGTGGTAGGAGCAGACATGCGCTACGACCCTTCGCTTGTTACTCGAGATGAGCGCATCACTTCCGGATCTATGCGCTTGCACGAGAAAACACGCTGCGAAGAACTATTAATTATGCACGGTATAATGGATTGTCTCGCAGGAGACAAGCGTATTCCGCAAGAAGTATTTCTGCTGCCAAAAGAACGTCTCACACTGTTTCTTAATCGACTCTTTAGTTGTGATGGGACGCTGTACCAAGAGAGAACCGGACGGTGGAGAATACAATACGCATCCAAGTCAAAACAACTCATCCAAGACCTTCAACATCTTTTGTCACGATTTGGCATACTCTCAACATTCAGAGAAAAACAGGCGCTCCAAAACAAGAAAAAATACCTCAATTATGATCTTACAGTGCATTCAACTAGCGAATTTCTCGAGCAAATAGGATTTTTTGGAGAAAAACAGGCAAGACAACACAGGGCCATAAAAGACCTTGCGCATATACGGCCCAATCCCAACAACGATACAATACCTCAAGAGATCTGGGATTTGTACAGGCCAAAAAATTGGGCTGAGATAGGAAGAAGTATGGGGTATGCGCATCCAAAGGCACTCAGACAAAGCACTCAGCACGCCCCCTCAAGACAAAAACTTCTACAGATAGCAATTCAAGACCAGCGAGAAGATATTCGACTGCTTGCAGAGTCAGATATCTACTGGGACGTTATTGCAGGAATCACACAAGAAGAAGGGGTGTTTACTGTATATGACACCACAGTTCCTAAAACGCACAACTTCGTTGCAAACGACATCATCGTCCACAACTCATATACCCTCGGAGTCATTGCAGAAGGAGTCTCAGACCTTCCCGCAGAAGTATCACAAAACATCGCAGTACTCCTCATTGACACCATGGGAATCTACTGGACGATGAAATACCCCAACGAGCAAGACAGAGAACTACTTGAGCAATGGGGATTGCAACCAAAAGGACTTGATGTGCAAGTATTCGTACCGTACGGACGGTTTGATCAAATGGTAGAAGAAGGAATTCCTGCTGACAAACCATTCGCAATCACCCCAGCAGAGCTTGAGCCAGCAGAGTGGGGAAAACTGTTTGAGCTAGAACTCACAAGCCCTGTAGCAGTGCTGTTAGAGCGCGTCGCGGAAGAGCTGCGCGAGAGAGGATCGTTTTCGCTTGATGAATTTGAACAAGCAATAAGCGAGCAAGACTTCACAAAAACAACAGTGAGCGCAGCACAAAATCTTATTCGCTCAGCAAAAGGGTGGGGGCTGTTCTCAGACGCAGCAACACCCATAAAAAACATTGTCAGCCCAGGACAAGTCTCCGTACTTGACGTCTCCGCGTACGCAGCACAAGGAGGAGGGTGGAATGTACGCGCACTCGTAATTGGCTTGCTGTGCCAAAAACTCTTTGCAGAACGAATGCTTGCACGAAAACAAGAAGAGCACCAAGCCCTTGAAGAAGAACTCGCATTTCAACCACACAAACAACGATCAGACCCTATCATCTGGGTAATCATTGACGAGGCACACGAATTCCTTCCACGAGAAGGAAAAACACCTGCCTCAGACGCGCTCATCACACTGCTGCGAGAAGGAAGACAACCAGGAATTTCTCTTGTGCTTGCAACACAGCAACCAGGAAAAATTCATACGGACGTCATGACACAATCAGACATCATCCTCAGTCACCGAATCACCGCAAAAGTGGATACGGACGCCCTTGGCATGCTCACACAAAGCTATATGCGAGGAGCACTTGATCAATTACTCAACGAATTGCCGCGCATGAAAGGAGCTGCGATCGTGCTTGATGATAATAACGAAAAACTGTATTCTATGCGTGTGCGCCCGCGCCGTACGTGGCATGGCGGATCAGACCCTGATGCACTCAAAAACGTGGAAGACTTCTGATTGGACTGTTTGCTGCTCACCGTCTGTGGTGCCTAAAATGCGCTATGTTTAAAAACAAAGTAGTGCCTAAAAAAATGTGTTTTTTCGGAAAAAACGAATACATGGGAATGAGTACTGGTACCTCGTAGAAAACGAGCGCGTAAACGGAAGGGTACGCCAGCGAGTAATTGAATACATTGGAAACCGCGAAAAACTCCAAGCATACAAGGAGGAGCACGCACTATGAAGGCACACATACTCCTTGTGCTCTTGCTCTTGTGTTTTACAGCACTCTCACTAGACAGAGAGTTCTACGCAGTAGGAGATCCCATACAGATTAACACCTCTGAGACTCTTACGATCGAGTCTCCCAGCGCATCATACACCTTACTCAACCCTTCCTCTGGAGCGTTCTTTCCCGCACTCGAACCGGGAGAGCACACGTTTCGAACAACACAAGAAGAAGTCGTGGTGTACGTAGCAAACCAACAGCAACTCATACTCAACACCTCGCGAGGACCGCTGGAGTTGCCCGCACTCCTGCTTCCTAACGGAAAACAAATTAGTCCGCCAGGATTTCAAAACATGCTCTTTAGAAACCTCAACACAAACGACATACGCATCACACCTAATTTGCAACGCACATGGGACTTTACAACAACATTCGCAGTAGACCCTACTCCAGAAGGGTTTGGAGAAGTTGATATCACGCGCATCGCGACCGGATCAAGTCTGTACAAATGCGAGGATTACGACTACTTCAATGAGAACTGCTTTGGAAACTGGGTGTTTGTACAACAACTTACTCCCGGACAACCATACACCATTACCGTCACAGGAGCAGACCCTGCATTCGGAGAAGGAGACGCAGACAGCCAGCCAGAAACCTGTAGGCTCTGGGATCAGCCAGGAACAATAAAAGGAGCAGTCAACCAAGACTGTCTCTCACTCGTCATCGCGCAAGACTCATTGAGCGCGGCACTAGACGACATCGAAGACGGAGGCAACAGCGAGTTGCGACTCAACTTTTCAAACACAAGAAGCATCGCAGAAGTAAACGAGCTCAACGTAAGCTTTCGTTGGCAACGACTCCCTGTGAGCGGAGGAGGAGCGGGTGTTGGTGCAACCACAGCAACATTGCAAGCATTCATTGGGTCTAGTTGGGTTACTGCGTGCACAACCACGGTTCCCGTCAACACCTGGGGTACGTTTGTGTGTGATTTCTCAAGCATCCTCACAGACCCCTCCCAAGCAAATAATTTACAAGTCCGCGCATTGTTTGACACGGCACGGCAAGGAAGACCGGGCGATGAAGCACGCGTACTCGTAGACTACACCTTCATGGCACTCGACTACGTCTTCTTAGACCTTACTCCACCAACCTATGACTCTATACAAGCAACTCCTCCTAGTCCTCGCACGTACGCGCAAGAAAACACTGTGTTTAGTGTGAACTGGGAAGACGACGCAGCAGTCGACACAGTGCTCATTGAGCACAACTTCACAGGGGTCTTCATCAACGAAACCATGACTGGAGGACCAGGAACATACACCTTCACCACAGAACTCGGAGCAGGCGTGTATCGTTGGCGCAGCATCGCAAACGACACCTCAGCAAACACAAACCAAACCCCTCCACAAACATACGTGGTCAACAAAGCAACGGGAGATGTGCAACTGCTCATTAACAACACACAAGCAAATATTACTCTAGAAGAAGGAGCAAGCGTGAACGTAGAAGGCATTCGCGCCGCAGGAGAAGCCCCCTTGAGCCTTTACGAGAACGGAGTGCTCATCGCAACAGGAGCGAGCATTAGCGAAACACTGACGTATCCCACACTCGGAACATACGCTCTCGTCCTCAACATGAGTGAGAGCCAAAACTACACCTTCGCACAAGAAAGCTGGACGATCACCGTTATTGACGTGACGCCACCAGCAGCAGTGACAAACCTTCAGAACGTATCGGCCGGAGTGAGTTGGGTGTACTGGGAGTGGACAAACCCCGCAGACGCTGACTTCTCACACACAATCATAGAACTTAACGGAACATTTATCGCAAACACCTCAAACTCATTTATCAACACGACAAGTCTGCTGGCAGACACGCTCTACGAACTACAAGTACGAACGGTAGATGAGAGCGGAAACATTAACGAGAGCACACAAACAGCACTCGGAAGAACGCTTGAAAGCACAGACACCACGCCCCCACGCATAGAAAACATCACAGTAACTGGCGTAACAGACGGACAAGCATCTATTACGTGGGATACGGACGAGCCAGCAACAAGCCTTGTCAAATACTCAACAACCTCGGGGACGTACACACAACAATCTTTTTCAGCAACACAAGTAGAAAGCCACTTGCGCACGCTCACAGGACTCGCCCCGAGCACCACATACTTTTTCGTGGTAAACAGCACTGACGCAGCAGGAAACACGAACCAGAGTCAAGAGCTCAGCTTTACCACGCTCACAGACGCAACGCCCCCACAATTTGCCAACATCCTCTCAACACCCGTATCAGGAGGAACATTCCTCATAACAGCGACGTTCAACGTCATCTGGACGGACAACACCGCAGTTGACACCGTGCTCATTGAGCACAACTTCACAGGGGTCTTCATCAACGAAACCATGACTGGAGGACCTGAATACACGTTTACCACAGAACTCGCAGCAGGTGTGTATCGTTGGCGCAGCATCGCAAACGACACACTCGGAAACACCAACACAGACATGACGTTGCAACCATACACCGTGCTGCGCGCACCCGGAGTCGCAAACCTGTTCTTGAACGAAAACCAAGCAAGCATCAGCGCAAACCAAGACACCATCGTCAACCTCACCGCCACGACCAACGCAGGAGTAGTGGAGCTCATAGAAGACGGGGTGGTGCTCTCACAAAACACTCTTGTCACAACAACGCTCAAAAGCTACTCAACACCCGGAGTGTACACTATTACTGCAAGAAAAAACCAGACGCAAAACTTCACTCACGCATCGCAAACATTCACGCTCACCATCAACGACACACAACCACCCACAGTAACCCTCGTAGAACCCTTTGCAGATATTACGAGCATTTTTGAGACAAACACGTTTTCCTACATCCCAACTGACAACGTCCTGACAACGCAATGCTCTCTTCTTATTAACCAAACAGTAGAGCAAACAAGCACGAGCATCACAGAAAATGCGGTGAACACCTTCACACAAACACTCCCTGATGGAATCTACGAATGGAACGTAGAATGCCAAGACGCGGCAGGAAACACTGCACAAGCAAGCGAGAGTAGAACACTCGCCATAGACGTCATCAGACCCTGGATTCCCACAGTAGCAACGTTTAGCGGAGGAGGAACAATTACGGGACTCGTTAACGAAAGCGACGGAGTAGGACAATCACTCACCTCAGCAGGACAATTCATTGAAGTAAGCAGCTGGAGTGAAACAGCTCCGAGTAACGCAAACATCACCGGAGTAACTGCGTTTTGCGAAGCAATCACCGCAACAAATAACGCACGAAACGCATTCCAATTCAACACGGGAAGTGGGTGGTCAGCAGATCAATGCACCTCGGGAGCAGGACAAACTGGGGTGCTCTCATGCGATCTGTATGCGCTTGGTGTGGATACAGTAGCGGACCTGAATAACTTACAAACACGATGCGTACTCAGAAGGCCTGGAGGAGGACCAGGACCAACACTCACCATAGACTACACCTACGTCCAACCCGAATGGACGCTCGTTCAAGGACCAGACTTTGCTATCACAAATAGCGACATCACCGTGCCCACAGGAGCAACAGAAGGACAACCTGTACAGATTAACGCCACGGTGAGAAACGAAGGAACAGCAGGAGCCACGGCACTCGTACGATTCATAGACGACACCACAAGCACTACGATCGGCGAGCAAAGCCAAACGATCCCTGCAGGCGAAGAAAGAATTTTTAGTGTCGCCTGGCACGCAACTATAGGTCGCACAAACCTACGCGTCATCGTAGATCCTGAAGATATTGTTTCAGAGCTTGACGAAACAAACAACCAAGCAACAGCAACCATCGACGTGGACGCTTGGCAAACGTATTTCGGAACCCTTCTGCAACGTCTGCGCATCCTTGCAGACGGGACCTTGCCAACATACAACTGGAGCGTTTCGGAACTTGATGCGCACGTACTCATACACGACGATCGAGCACTCATTAACTACTTGAACCTGCATGCACTCACCCGCACAACCACAGGAACATTTCAGTTCGAAGATCTTGCGCTCGCAGATGACGCACTCGGAATGACAGGATTTGTTGATAGCATCAACGCCACCTTCAGCGACGGAGCAGGAGGACTTACTAATACAGGAACATTCACGCTCTTTGGAACAACAATAACAGACGTCCCGTTAGTGCAAACATCAGGACCGTTTAGCACAGGAGCGCTATGGGATGCAGATGACAGCACAAGCACAGAGTACGAAGGAGGAATACTCGTGTTTGTTACGCAAGTAAACCTTTCACAAACAGGACTCTTTGGAACGTATGACTATGAACTGTTCGTTCCGGCATTGCTGCGAAGAAATCTCGGACCAGATGGACAACTCCTGTTGTCAATCGAGATTTCTTAGCCCTTTTTACGTGTCACAAACCAGCCCAAGACTAGTGCACTCACGAGCACAAGAATAACCCACGTCCATGAAAATGGCAAGGAACTTCCCACATCAAAACCCAAGGTTGCGCGACGAAACTGAACGAGTGAGAACTCTCGCTGACCATAAAACACTTCAAGCGACAACTCAAAATTACGCTCCAAATCACGCTCAGTAAGCTCTACAAACAACTCTGACTGACGAGTCTGCCCAACAGGAATACGCACCACTTCGGAGCCTACGCGAGCGCGCTCATTGCCCACGCGCACATCAACAGCTTCTGTGAGCACGAACACAGGAACGGAACCCGTATTTTCAATATCAACGATAAACGACTCAGTACGCGTATCATAGCGCGCGCGCACTACACGAATCTCGCTTTGGTCATCAATCTCAACTGTTGACACAGGAACACTTCCTTGAACAATTAAGTCAAGCGTGCGAGGAGACGCGCCAAACAAGATGGTGTATGCGAGCGGGCCATCAATTGCGCTGAGCGCGTACTGCTGCGTTTTATAGGATCCTGCTTCGATAAAAACTGGTTGTGCATCCTCAACAGTTTGTCCGCTCGTAAGAGACGCGGAAAAGAACGTGGCTATCTCACCAGGGTTTTGATACGTGACAAGCAAGGATTGTCGCGTAGGATCAAACTCGGCACTCGCGACTTGAATAAGCGGATTCGGAATCGGCACAGAAAACAAGTCAAGCGCGAACTGTTGCTGATCGCGTCCTTGAGCAAACTTAATGAAAATGCTTATTCCTGTACGATCCTTAATGACATTCGCGTTCGGAGCGAGCGCGTTCCCAATAAGCACTGCTGTGCGCACATCTTGTGAAAGAATCATATCCGTTACTCGCGAAGGAACTGTCTGTCTGCCAATAAACAATGTAGGAGAGCTTCCAGAGATAAGCTGATCTTCAATAATCTCTCCGTTAGCAAGCAAGATAACTTGTGTTGGGAACTCTTGGAGGTAGCGCTCTACCAAAGCAAAATTATCATCAAAGCGATCCTGGTTATTGATTGTATCTGTTACTTGCAACTCAAATGATTCCAGTAACGAAGAGGGGATGTGACCGTAGACTAACACGCTTTGCACAGAGAGTTGATTAAGCACGGAGGCGGTCTGAGAGGATGCAAACAACACTCCGGCTCCTCGAGCAGTGGCGTAGGTTCCCACAGAGACTGCGTTAAATCCGTACGCATCACCAATGATGATGACGTGCTCAGGGTCTGCTCGCAAAACAAGCTCCTCATTTGTGCGAAGAGGGTTCGTAGACCGAATCTCTTCAACAGTAAACCCGCGAGACGAGAGCAAGTTGCGAAACCCAGGCATTAATTGCGTATTTCCTGTGATGAGCAGAACGGGCTCATCAGGATTAAGACGGGCGAGTACGCGACCTGCTTGTTGTGTGTCAGTAATAAAATGCCCTCGCTGATCAGTGATGGATGCGTGTTGAAGGCCTGAGTACACATCACGCCAATCATCACTATTCACGACAACCTGCGCAGATACGACAGGAAGCAAGACAATGAGCGCGATCAACGCACTAAATTTCCAAGAAGAAGTAATAGTCTGTCCCTCCATTTTCTGCTGGCACCATCAATTGAAATTGTACTGTAAGGCCATTAAACGCTGTTGCTCCTGCGGGGATGATGGTGGTCCCAAACACTGCTCGCTCAACACCTGCGCCGTCGATATCTGCGATACAGGTTTCCCAACTCCCTGGATTGCCGACGTTATCAAAAGGAGTTACTCCGGCAGCGCCTGCGATTTCTGTTCCTGCAGCGCAGGAAGAGCCCGTCATGGTGTTCGTGATGCTATCCGGGTCAGTACTGGTGAATCCGAACGCACCATCTTTGGTTTCTTTATCACCTTGAGTGGTGATGGGAGTTACGGTGTCCCAATTAGGATTATTGTTCGGGGATGCATACACAGCGATAAACTCAACTCCTGTCCAGTCAAAAAACACGTTGCTTCCATCACCCAAGCGTAAGCTCCCTGAGACGTTCCCCCAGTACCCCTGCCACTTGCTTGTCGAGACGTCTGCGCTGACGTTTATTTCTGTGACGTTTCCACCGCCAGCACTTACTGTACTCGCACTAGGAGGAGTAAACTGTCCTGAACTGCCTGTGGTGCTCTGTCCGGGAGTGTTTGCGAGCGCGTACGCAGCAAAAAATATGCTCACCGCAAGAATAGTCACTACTGCTCGTCTCTTCACAACACGCCTTGCGCACCGTAGCTATATAAGAATTGTGGAGAAAGAAAAAAAAAGAAAAAATGTTGTTCTTCCTAGATTTCTAGGAAGAAGTAGAAGTCCGTTCCAGCAGCTTCTGCAGGTACCATAAGTTGGTAGTCAGCAG
>SKXU01000065.1 GCA_007128245.1 Candidatus Woesearchaeota archaeon | reverse complement strand
CTCCCAGCGATTGAAGACCCACAAAAACGACTCGAAGAAGCACAATCACTCATCGCAGAATTTCAAGAGCGCATCTTTACCCGGTTTAAAGACTACATACTCTCAATAGCCCTGCTCGCACCAAGAAAAGAGGATGAGGGACGCATACCTGTTCTTTTGCTCATAGATGACATGGACTCAAAGAAGCTCTCAAAAGAAGCGCTTCGAGAAAAACTCATAAAACTCTTTGATGAAGAAGCAGCGAAAGTAGACAAGAAGCTTCTTCCAGAAATACTACTTCTCACAGAGCTGTGGCAATACTGTTATGACGCAAAATACGAAGTACTCCAAGACCTAGCAACATGCCAGCCCGTGTATGACACGGGAGTGTTGCAATCAGTGCGCATCGCAGAGATTCACAAACAACTCGTACTCCAAAAATTCGAAAAATACATTATGTGCTACGTCCTCGGAGGAAGCCTGGTGCAAGGCACTGCAACCACAAAAAGCGATGTGGACGTCTTTATCGTCATAGACGATACGGACGTAAAGAAAATGACGCGCACAGAATTACGTGATAAGTTGCGAGCAATCATTTCTGACCTCGGATTCCAAGCAGGAGACATGGTGGGCGTAAAAAACAAGATCAACATCCAAACATACATCCTCACGGACTTCTGGGAGCACGTCAAAGAAGCAAACCCCATTATATTCACCTTCTTACGAGACGGAGTGCCGTTTTTTGACAAAGGAGTCTTTATGCCATGGAAGCAACTGCTTGAGATGGGAAAAGTCAAGCCATCACAAGAAGCTATTGATCTGTACATGAGCAGCGGAGAACAATACCTTGCACGAACAAAACTTAAGCTACGAGAAATAGGTATGGAAGACTTTTTCTGGGCTACCACCACCCCAGCACAAGCAGCGATTATGTTGTACGGACAACCGCCGCCAACACCAAAAGAACTGCCGCAAGCCATGAGAGAGATTTTCGTTACTGTAGATAAACCATTGCTGGACGAAAAAACAGTCGCCATTGTCGAGCACATCATCAAAGTACGAAAAGACATGGAACACGGAGACAAAACAGAAATCACCGGGAAAGAAATCGATGCCCTCCACAAACAAGCACAGACATTCCTCAAAAACATCCAGCCACTGTTTGAGAAAATACAAGCAGAAAAAGACGCTAAAACAGTGACAGAAACGTACGAGCACACAATAACGCTCATGAGAGACATCCTCAACGCAGAAGGGCACGCACCAGGAAAAGACGTGCGCAAAACCTTTGACACAAAAATGATTGAGACAGGAAAGCTTCCTGAACGGTTCTCGCGCATACTCGAAGACATCTTTACTACTTACAAAACACACCAAAAAAACCCGCTGACACGAGCAAAAACACAAGAACTTGCAAAAAGCGGAAGAGAATTCTACAACGTCGCACTAGAGTACTTACAAAGAAAACGAGGACGAGAACTTGAGCGAGCAAAGGTGCGCGTAGAACATCAAGAAGCGCTCGCAGAACTCATCGTGCTTGATACACACGTACTAGTTATCTCAGACGTAAAGCAACCAGAAAAAGAGTACGGAGTTATTGAACGAAACAAAGACGGTTCGCTCGGCGAACTCAAGCAACTGAGTGCAGAAGAATACGAAGAACTCCTTGCAAAAGCAAAAGTGCCTGAAAAACTCCTGCTGAGCGCAGCATTCTTTGATAACATAGAACATATTTTTGGAAAAGACGCGCACGTCCTGTATGGGTAAACATTTATAGTACAACACCATTCCTCCTGTATGCGATCGGGATTGAGCGTGGGGGATGCGATGACGCAAAAACCTATCCAAGTGCCTAGCAATCTTACGGTACGAGAATGCGCGCGGATTATGCGCGACAAAGACGTAGGAAGCCTTCTTGTTACCAAAGAAGATCATCTTGAAGGGATTATCACGGAAGAAGACATTGTTGAGCGAGTCGTTGCTGCAGGAGAAGACCCTGAGCGTCTTTGCGCAAAAGATATCATGACAGAAGAAATCGTCACGATACCTCCCCAAGCCGATATTGTTGAAGCACTCGCACTCATGAGAGACCATGACGTAAGACACCTCCCTGTGCTGTCACAAGGACTCCTTGTAGGCTTTTTGACCGCAAAAGATGTACTCAAAATAGAGCCTCAACTTCTCGAACTCCTCGTGGACTCTATCGACTTACGAGAGGAAGAGAGAAAACTCTCAAAGAGGGGATTATTCGCGACACAAGAAGGATTCTGCGAGGTGTGTGGAAACTTCTCAGAACAACTCCTGCGTGTGCGCGATAAGCGGCTTGCATGCCAAGACTGCCGCGCAGACTAAAAGTTTATAAGCCAAGTTTCTTGAGAAGAAAGCATGACAAAGGTGAAGTGCCGCCGCCTCGTAGTACGCTACCAAGGATTGTTTGATTTTGAAGGACTCTATCATCACATAGTAGAATTCTTTGAGAGCAGATACTACGACTACATCGAGAAGAAATGGAAGGAAAAAGATTTCTCCCCTCTCGGGCGCGAGCGAGTGATCAAGATGGCTCCCGAAAAAAACCTCACTGAATACTTCAAAGCAGAGTACGCAATACTCTGGAATAACATGGATGTTCACACCGTAGAAGTGGTGCGAGACGGAAAAACAGTAGAGCTTACCTGGGCGCGCTTTGAGCTCACAATAGATGCTCACATAGAAGTGGATTGGCAACAGCTGGGAAAAAACAGGCCGAAGACAACCAAACTCTTTAACGAGAAAGTTATTAAACGAGAAATATCAGAAAAATATGCTGAGGACTTAATACTCGAAGAACAACGCTTTGCTGATGAAGTAAAATCGTTCTTGCACATGGAAGTTACTCGGCTGGATAAAACAGTATGACAGAATACCACACAGTAAGTCTGGGAAAAACAATTTCGTACAAAGGATACTTTGATTTCGCACGACTCTGGAGAGTTATTCGGGAATACATGGAATCTCGAGGATACTTCTACACAGAAGCACAACACAACGAGATCGTCAAAGAAAAAGGAAAAAACATCTTTATCGAAGTAGACGTTGACCGAGAACTCACTGATTACGTGAAAGGACGCATAAAAATAGAATGCGAAGTACACAACCTCGTAGACGTCGAAGTAGAGATAGACGGGAAAAAACGCTTGCTTAACGACGCAAAAGTCACTATAAAATTCGAAAGCTATGTGCTTACTGACTATGAAGGACGATTTGACGGGATGGCATACCTCTTTTTCATTCGCACATTACTTGAAAAATTTGTGTATGAGCGACAAATAAACAAATTCAAACACCTCACGCAACAAGACCACGATGCACTCATCAAAGAAATAAAGGCGTACCTGAACTTGTTTAACTACTGAGTGTGTAGGAGTTTTGCACTCTACAAAAATCAACCCCTCGGAGGAAGAAAACCACGAAAACTCTTGATCGCAACGTTTTTTTGTCTGGATAGTGAGTTTTTTCGAACACATATCCAAAGCCGTTATGAACGCTGCATACGCTACACGCGCTATGGATCGAATACTTCTTGCAGGAGCATACAGCTCTGGGGGATCATCAGTAGAACAAGAACTAGAGTCATTGCTTGCGTACCGTGCAACTGTTGAAAACCTTGAGTGTGTGCACACCCCTGCATGGAAGTCAGGAGTAGTATTAGCAGAATGGACTCCTCCATACAAAGTAGTGCTCTGCCCACAAGCAGACCAGCAAGGAGTGCATATCATTCCAGATGAGCGCACGCTCTACGTGGAAACAACGCACCGAACGCCTAAAGACGTTGCCTTACGGATTGCTGAGCAGATAAAAGCTTTTTAAACTCTCTTGTGGTTCTTTTTTACACGCGAGGGGGTGCTCGAGCGGCCAAAGAGGCAGGACTTAAGATCCTGTGACTTAGTGTCTTCGAGGGTTCGAATCCCTCCCCCCTCATCACTGGACATGCGAGGGTAAATGTTTTTACCCGGTACTGCGTCCTTTTACTGTGCGAAGTAAATAGCTTGCAGAAGCGGAACTCATTGGTGCGTTTATAGGAGATGGCTTTATGAATAAGTATCTGAGAAGCCCTATTGTTGAGTTCTCAGGAGACAAAACCCTTGATAAGGAGTACTTTGAGACTGTTTTGATTCCCTTACTCGGAACTGTACTTCCGGGTGTGCCCTTTCATACTTCCTTTCATTCTGACTGTCATTGTAGAACTATTCGGCTTAACTCTTACGCCGCAGCACATTTTTTCTTGGATTTTGGGTTTTCGTACGGTCCAAAGTCGCACACAGTACATATCCCGACAAGATTTTACTTTGATCAAGAACTCTTGTTTCGTGTGATACGAGGAGTTTTTGATGCTGATGGGTGTGTTTTTCTTGATACAAGACCAGTATATGCTCGTCCGTATCCGCGAATATCCTTTTCTACGGTTAGCTGGACGCTGTATTCACAGCTCGTGTGTATTCTTGAGCCACTTTTTCCACTGTATTTGCATGAGGTCAAGAATCGTGGAGCGTATGTTCTAGAAATCTACGGATACAAGAATGTTGAGCAATGGATGAAAACGATAGGTTTTTCAAACCCTCGTCATCTCCATAAGATACAATCAATCTTGCCTCTGTAGCTCAGCCGGTAGAGCTTGCCTACAAAACAAGTGCCTAAAGCGCGTCATTGGTAATGACGAGGCCCCGAGTTCAAATCTCGGCAGAGGCTTATTGTTCGCTTTGCGAACATAATGCCCCTGCTCGATGCCGTTTTCCGGCTCGGCAGAGGCTTATTACTTACGTAGTACATATACTGCCCCTGCTCGATGCCGTGTTCTAGCTCGGCCAAGACCTACTTTACTCGCCGTGTTTTCGTGTTACATGTGCTGTTGCGGTAGAGTTTATGGATTGAACCCCTGTAAGGCTGGTGCTTTGTAGGGATGCTTTGGCCGTAACGTTTTTATATAACTCCAACTTCGTCTCGTTGACGTAAAGTCAACAGGAGGGTATAGCAATGACACTACAACCAGTTGGAGAACGAGTAATTCTCACACCACACAAACAAGAAGAAAAAACTGCATCAGGCATCCTTATCCCAGACGATGCAAAAGAGAAGAAAAAACAAGGAACCATCGTAAGCGTTGGAGTGGATACCAACCAACAACCACTCCCACTGAGCGCTGGAGACACCGTACTCTACGGGGGATACAGCAATGAAGAGATCGAAATTGACGGAGAAGAATACGTCATCGTAGACTACAAAGACATTCTCGCAGTATTGAGGTAAATACCATGGCAAAACAATTACAATTTAACGAACACGCACGAAAAGCACTCCAGAGCGGAATTGACAAAGTAGCGAACACAGTAAAAATCACTCTTGGACCCAAAGGACGAAACGTGGTTTTAGACAAAGGGTCATCACCACTCGTGACCAACGACGGAGTCACCATCGCAAAACACATCGAGCTAGCAGATCCCTTTGAAAACATGGGGGCGCAACTCATCAAAGAAGTAGCGAGCAAAACACAAGACAACGCAGGAGACGGAACCACCACCGCAACCGTACTGGCACAAGCAATGATTACCGAAGGGCTCAAAAACGTTGCGGCAGGAGCGAACCCGATGGAGCTTAAGCGAGGAATTGAATACGCAACACAAACTGTTGTTGACTACATCCAAACACAAAGCACAGATGTCTCAGACAACATCGCACAAGTAGCTACCATTTCCGCAAATAACGATGAAGCAATAGGAGCACTGATTGCACAAGCAATGGAAAAAGTAGGTAGCGATGGAGTCATCACAGTAGAAGAAGCAAAGAGCATGCAAACAACCCTTGAAGTCGTTGAAGGAATGCAATTTGACAGAGGATTCGTAAGCCCATACATGGTCACTGACAACGAAAAAATGATCGCGGCACACGAAGACCCGTACGTGCTTGTTACAGACAAAAAAATTACGAGCATGAAACAACTGCTTCCCGCACTTGAGATCGCAGCACAACAAGGACGCGCTCTCGTACTCATCGCGGATGACGTGGAAGGAGAAGCAGTGGCAACACTCGTTCTCAACCAGCTACGAGGAAGTCTCAAAACAGTAGCTATCAAAGCACCTGGATTTGGAGATGACAAGAAAGCAATGCTCGAAGACATCAGCGCACTCACAGGAGCAACCTTCATCACAGAAGACGTAGGACTAAAACTTGAAGACGTGGCAGAAAACCACCTTGGTAGAGCAAGAAAAGTCACTGTCACAAAAGAAGAAACCACGATTGTCGAAGGAAAAGGAAGTACGCAAGCACTTGAGAAACGAAGAGACCTTCTGCGCGCACAACTCAATAACGCATCAGAACACAAAAAACAAGCACTACAAAAACGACTTGCACGACTCGGAGGAGGCGTAGCAGTGATTAACGTAGGAGCAGCCACTGAAACAGAAATGAAAGAAAAAAAGATGCGCATAGACGACGCACTACACGCAACAAAAGCAGCAGTAGAAGAAGGCGTCGTGTCAGGAGGCGGAAGCACACTTTTAGGAGCACAAGAAAGCCTTGACAGCCACAACCTCACAGGGGATGCAGCAGTAGGCGTGGCAATCGTGCGCACAGCACTGGAAGCACCACTCAGACACATCGCCCACAACGCAGGAAAAGAAGGAGCTGAAGTGCTCAGCAGAGTACGTGCAGACACTACCAAAGGCTACAATGCAAAAACAGACACCTACGAAAACCTGATGCAAGCAGGAGTCATCGACCCCGCAAAAGTAGTGCGCTCAGCACTACAAAACGCTGCATCAATCGCAGCAATGGTGCTTACCACAGAAGCAGTGGTGGTAGACCTTGACGACGCTGAGAAAACACGACCGCCAACAATCATAATGTAGAAACATTTTTTATCTCTTCTTCCTTTTTTTTCTTATGCTCTTTGTTACATCAAACAAGAATAAATTTCAAGAAGCAAAACAACTCATTGCAAACCTTGCGCAAGAAGCGTTAGAACTTGACGAAATACAAAGCCTTGACAGCACAGAAATCGTTAGACACAAGCTCAGACACGCATACAAGCAGCTTAAGCAACCAGTACTTGTTGAAGACACAAGCCTAGAAATTGAAGAGTTAGGTGGTATGCCAGGGCCATTTGTGAAGTACTTTCTCAAAGCACTCGGAAGAGATGGAGTCGCGCGTATCGCCGAAGGAAGCCCTGCGCGAGCAGTGTGCTGCGTAGGATACCATGACGGGACGAAAGAACACGTGTTTGTGGGAGAGATGAAGGGCACAATAACGCGCCCGATCGGAGAAGGATTTGGCTTTGACATCATCTTCATCCCAGAAGGAGAAACAATGCGAATCTCAGAACTTGGTGCAGAATACAAACAACAACACTCACACCGTGCGCGAGCACTCACAAAGCTCAAGGAGCACCTTGATGGACGCTAAGGTAATCATTGACGTTGCACAACAAGCAGGAGCACTCGCGCACTCGCTTCAAAAACATCTTGTGGTCACAACAAAAGAAGATAACAGCCTTCTGACGCAAGCAGACCTTAAGGTGAGCACGTTTATTCTGACACAACTCTCACATCACTTTCCACACGACCAAGCATTCACAGAAGAACACCAACAACACAACATCAATTGGAACGGAAGAGTGTGGGTCGTAGACCCCATAGATGGTACGAGCGCGTACGCACAAGGAAAAGATGGTTGGGCGGTGAGCATGGCATTAGTAGAGCAAGGAGCGCCAGTACTCGGAGTGGTGTGCGCACCAGCACTTGGCTGGACTGCCTGGGCGGTCAAAGGAATGGGGGCTTTTATGAATGAGCAGCGACTGAGGGTAAGCGCAACATCGACTGTAGACGAAGCAACAGGATATGTAACGCGAGCAGAAGATGGAAGCAAGACAGGCATTACGTTACAATCGCCAAAAGAACATCCATACAGCGCAGCAGCAAAACTCGTACTAGTCGCACAAGGAAAAGCAGACATCTACGCGCACGTACGCAACAGACTCTCAAAGTGGGATACCGCAGCAGGACACATCATCGTATTAGAAGCGGGAGGAAGAATAACAGCAACAGACGGAACCTTGCTTGACTACTCTCAGAAACAGATGCGATGGAGCACAGGAGTGCTCGCAACAAACGGCCTTGTACACCAGGAATTTATAGAACTTTTTTCATCTTAAACGGCACATTCATCAAAAACGCCATAGCGAATAAATACCACGGATACACGAGAGGAGACACTCCTGCAAGCACCATTCCCGGAAGAAGAAATCCGTTGGCAGTGGTAGGAATACCAAAGAACACTCCTTTGGTTTGTTGCACGTTAAAGCGACCAAGACGCAAAGCAGCTGAGAGCACAAACAACGAGCCAGCAATGTATGCAAGCGTTGACGGAGCGATCGCCGCAACAAGAGCGGCAGGCGCAACACCAAACGTGACAAGATCAGAGAGCGAATCAAGCTCTGCGCCAAGAGCAGACTCTTCAGAAAATAGACGAGCAGCTTTTCCATCAAGCCAATCACAGAGCACACCCACAAGAATAAGACTTGCTGCGAGCACAAACTCTTGATTCATACTCGCAACCACGGATAAAAACCCTGCAACTCCGTTGCCTAAGGTAAGGGTATTTGCAAGATTAATACGAAACAATCGAGTAGCGGTAGCACCTGCTTTTTTGGCATTCACAGCAGCTTTTCTTGCTGTCTGCTTTGCTCGAGAACCAGCTTTTTTTGCAACGCCACGAACACGGCGGCCAACAACCTTGCTCATTGCGCAACCTCAGTAAGTCCCCCATACACCTTATCTCCGGGCGTAACAAGCACTTTTGATTCAGGAAGCACGAGAACGACTTGTGAGCCAAGACGAATGCGTGCAATACGATCGCCTTGCTGAACAACATCTCCTTGGTGCACTAACGATACGATGCGGCGCGCAACCAGGCCCGCCACCATATATACTTTACAGCGTCGATCGCCTGTTATTAACATTCCTTGATGCTCGTTATGGTACGTTGCTTGCAGAAAATCTCCGAACACAGCATTTCTAAATCGTCCTTGTTGATGATATGAAGAAGTCACTTTACCCGCAATAGGTGATCGCTGTGTGTGTACGTGCCAGACTTTGAGCATGATTACCACAACATACTTGGCTTCAGGAAAATCATCTAAGAAGAGATCAAACCCGCCTTTCTTACCTTTCTTCACACGTGCCTTTTTCTTCCCCGACTTCAGCTGCTCAACGTGCACGACCACTCCATCTGCAGGGCTCAGAAAACCCCGCGTGGCGACGATAGGACGATCTGGGTCGCGATGAAAAAACCACCAAAAAAACGCGATGAATGCCGCTCCACCCAAGACAAACCACCATATCATATTCTACTCAGAGACCCAGAAGTATATAAACTATTACTTCCACAGCATCGTATTGAAACGAGAACTTGCTGCAGGAGGAACGGCCTTGGCATTAGCAGCAGGACTTGCCTTTTCACTCGGATCAACTGATGCGCCGCTGCCTACAGCACCCGCGCAGGAGGTGTGCAATCAATCGCAGATGCCGCTCGACGTATTAGCACAACAACTGCATGCACGCTTACAGAATGTTTATGGCCGGCAGAGCAGTTTTTCTCGCTGCGGCGTGACTGTGACCAGCAACCGGTGGGGTGCGCGAGCAATCACAGCACTAGAAGACGGATACGGCGTGCTCACCATTGATAATCAAGGAGATGGACTGCATCTGTATGTGACTCCGGACGGGCGATTAGCAAATCAACAGCAATCTTGGATTGATGGAGGAAGACGAGGAGTGGTGAACGGCATTCCTGAGCCGCACAGCGCAGACAACCCTGATACATATCAACATCTTCTCGTGTATTTTTCTCCGATACTACCATAATTTATAAACCACTATTCTTACGAGAGAAAATGCGCATTATTTTTGACGGAGAAAAGGCTTTTGCAGCATACAAACAACTCCTCGCATCAGCAGAAAAAGAGATTTGGCTGTGCATGTACATGATCCGCTTTGATGAGTACACAAAACAACTCTTTGATATCCTAGATGAGAAACACGCACAAGGAGTGCGCGTAACAGTATGGTATGACGGGTTTGGGTGCTTTCGCTCCATACCGCGCCTTGCAACACGGGAGTACTGCAAGATGTTTGTTCCACGCATTACCAGGCTTAACACGAGAAATCACGCAAAAATGATGATGATTGATGGGCAACAAGCAATTGTTTCAGGAAGAAATCTTACCAAGAAATACTACCAAAAATGGCAGGACGCAAGCATCATTCTCTCAGACAAAAAACACCTGCACGAACTGAAACGGTTTACAAAACGCATTGAGCAAACATACACAGAAGATGCTCGCTATGACGGGGTAACGCGGGTAACAGATCCGCTTATGAGGCACAGAAGCGTGTACCACTTTTTCTTAGAACACATCGCAAAATCACAAAAAGAGATTATCATTGCAAGCCCGTACTTTGTTATTGACGACGCAGTCGAGAGCTTGCTTAAAGCAGCAGCAGACAAAGGAGTAAAAATAACCATTATCGTGCCGGCAAAGCCAGAGCACCGCCTCGCACGTACGTTTAACAGAATAAACTTTCAACGGATACACCACAAAAACGTGACGGTCATGAGAAGCGCAGGGATGTTTCACACAAAAGCAATGGTGTTTGACGACATCGCCCTTGTGGGCTCAGCGAATTTTGACAACCGATCGTTTAAGTACGCCATGGAGCTGTCTGTGGTTATTGAGAAAAAGCATGTGTGGAGAGTCAAAAAACATCTTGAAGAAGTCGCAGATCACAGCGTGAAATACAACTGGATACAACGCACGTATGACACATTACTCTTTCACCTCACACGACACCT
>SKXU01000005.1 GCA_007128245.1 Candidatus Woesearchaeota archaeon | reverse complement strand
GGTTCTGGGTGGGCGTGGCTTGTCCTTGATGGTGACGGTCAGCTTCGTGTGGTGTCTACTGCAAATCAAGATAGTCCGATTAGTCAGGGCTTGATTCCGCTACTGGGTATTGATGTGTGGGAGCACGCGTACTATAAACACTATGGGCCTGGTCGGGCTGACTACATCGATGCGTTCTGGCACGTGGTAAATTGGCGTAAAGTCTCTGAGGACTTTGCGTCTTTAGTGGGTCAGTAGCGCGAGGTGCTCTTTTGCGGACAGGAAGTTTTCTCGAGTAATTTCTTCGAGCACGTAGTACTCTTCTGTTTTTGTTGCTCCTTTGCGTGATATTTGGTCGAGAAATTCTTGTACTTCTGCCATGTTTTTGAAGATTGCTTCGACGAGGAAGTCGAATCCGTTATTGATTCTCATTACAGTATTTACTCGTGGATGTTTTTGTATGTGCACGCGTAACTCGTCTTTCTTGTCTGCTTTTGCTTTCAAGAGCAAGGTGATCCGCAGGTCGAATCCGAGTTGTTGAAAGTTGAGCAGACAGGTGTGTTTTTTGATGATGCCGTTCTCAAATTTTTTGAGTCGTTCATAAATGGTGCTCACTGGTATTCCTGTTTTTCTGCTCATTCGAGTGAGACTTTCACGGGCGTTGTTTCGTAGGTGTGTCATAATTTGTATTTCTTTTGTTTCCATGTGGATTCCCCCGTATAGAATACTGTGTCGCTAACAATATATACTTTATCAACATATTTTTATACAAGTATATATTTTACATACTATGTCCTCTCGTCGTTTAGTTCGCTCTGGAAAAACAAGTTTCACCATTGCTATGCCTATTGATTGGGTGCGCCAATACGACTTGGATGCGGGTGATGAGGTGCAGATTCATGAGGTGCCTGATGGTTCGCTCTCCATTCATCCTCCGCTCAAAGCGGATGTTTCTGTTCCTGCGCGAGAGAAAAGAGTTATTTTGATTGATGAACTCTCGGAGATTGAAGTACGAAACGAGGTGCTTATCGCGTATGTACAAGGTTCAGGCCTTATTTCTCTTGAGGGAGGTGAAGTTTCTTCTCGTGCAAGTAGATTAACAAGTATCATTCAGGAGTTTATTGGGCTTGCAGTTATTGAGCAGGGACCTGAGTTTATTCTCGTAAAAGATTTTTTTGTGCTCGATCAAGATACCATTCCTTTTAGCGTGGTTCGTAAGATGAGCTACATTAATCGTTCAGTGTTTGATTCGCTCAAAGAATCTTTCTCTCAGAGTCTCTCGAAAGGAACATTGTACGAGGTAGAACAACTCGTGCGGCAGAATACTCGTTTGCGTAGTGTTGTGCAAAAATCTGGTGTGTCTTTGCTGGCTTCTCCTTCTCAAATGCGCGCTCATAATCAGGATTCGATTTTTCTCATGAAGCTTCCTCAATATGCAAATGGCTTTGCACGTATTGGCGAGCAGTTACATGAGATTGCTGAGACGCTCTTTGTACTTGATTACGATGCTTCTGAAGCTGTGTTTGTAAAAAAATTGTTTTCACGAGTTCATTCTGCACATCAGGAAGTGCTTGAGGCAATTATTAACTCAAAAGATGTTGTTCTTAAGAATTTTTTATCGCGTGCGGACACGCTTGATCGCTCGTTATCTGATGCTGCTGGAAAGCTTTCTGACGCATTATATGGCCGTCTTATAGCGTTGCTTTGGGCATTGCATGTGAATCTTCGTGAACTAGCTTTTGTTGCTGTGTTCTGAGGTTTTTGTTTTTCCTGTGCTTACGATAAGGATTTTTTTATCGGATGGTATTCTGTCTTTGAGTTGTAGCAGGAGTGCGAGTCCTGCTATGCCGCTTGGTTCTACTGTGAGTTGTTGTGCTCGAGCAATTTCGAGTGCTTCATCAACAAATTTTTCTCGTACAACGTATACGTTTGATTCTTGTCCGATAAACCCTTCTAGTCGGTAGCAGCGCAGCCATTGCTCTTCGAACACAAGAAATGGTCTGTGTGGCGCGTAGAGTTTGTCTGCTTTGCTGTTTGGGTCGTTGACGGTTGCTCCAATAAAGTTACATCGGCGCAGCGTTTGTACGTTTCCTTTGAACCGTGGGTCGTGATGCACGGTTGATACTTCTCGCTTGTTAATATTTACAATATTCTCATAGAGGTGTCCTGTGCCAAACGGAATAAAGCAATAGTCTGGACTTTGATTGATGACTTCGTATGCGAGCCAGTCGTAAAATCGTGTGTGTGGATCAAGTCCTCCTGCGCTGGTCACGTCTATTCCTGCGGGGTTTTCCGTGTATTCCAGAATTTCTTTCCAGCTTAGCGCTTTTCGTGAAAGGTCGATTGGGTAGATTTGACATCCTAGTGATGCTAACTTTTCTACAATCTTCGGGCTCAGTTTAAAGTCGACGAGACATTTGAGTGGTGGCAATCCGTACTTGTTGAGCATGGTCTGGATTGCTATTCCTGCTGATCCGCTCGTGATGATACTGAGGTGTGGGAGTTCGTCCGTAACGAGTCTGTCTTTTTTTGCTTGTAGTATTTCTCTGTATGTTACTACCATTTCCCATGCAAGTCTGTCTTTGTGTGTTCCTGTGGGGTTTTTGCTTTCGTCTTTGAGCCACACGTTTGTGAATCCTGGTACGTGCAACTGTATTGTTGGGGTTGCTGGAAAGCTTGGGTTGTCTGGTGGAAATTCTGGTTTGTGCGGGTCGTTTTCTGATGCTACGTTTATTGAAAAAAGGGCTTGTCGTTCTGTGTTTATCAGACTCATTGTGTACTCCTGCTTTTTTGCTGTTTTTATGTATTCTTCCAGTTTTTCCGGAAATATTTCAGAGGTTTAATGTTGCTACTGAAGTGGAACTACTATATATTAGTACTGTTTAGTGGTTTTTTAAATGTTATTTATTTGTTCTCTTATTAAATAGAGGAGTTCTATTTGGACGTTAAAATATTTTTCTTGCTCGCTTTCTCTTATGGATTCGTTATTGGGGTTCGCTGAGGTTATTCTTGACTGCGCAAGTACTCCAGTACGCAGCGTACTCCTCCGCCGTTCGCACCTTGTGATTGGTAGTGTGGCTGCACCAGGGGTTTTGTTTTTCTAAATGCTGTGCCTGCGATGTCTAGGTGCGCCCAGCGTTGTCCGGGGTTGATAAATCGTTGTAAGAATGCTGCTGCTTGTATGCTTCCTCCGATGAGTTTGTTTTTCCCGGCGTTTGATACGTCAGCGATTGGCGAGTCCATGTGTCTGTCGAATTCTTCTAGGAGTGGGAGTTGCCAGCACAGATCGCCTGTTTTCTCTCCCGCGTCCATGAGGTCCAAGCAGAGTTCGTTATCTCCATACGCCCCTGCTGCTTCGTGTCCGAGTGCGACGATGCATGCTCCTGTGAGGGTTGCGAAATCTATGATTTCTTTTGGTTTGAATTCTTGTGCGTACGTGAGTGCGTCTGCAAGGATGACTCGTCCTTCTGCGTCCGTGTTCATTATCTCAACGGTTTTTCCTGCGTAGCTCGTGATGATGTCTCCTGTGCGTTGCGCTGATGCTCCAAGCATGTTTTCGACTACTGGGATGTATCCGCGCAGTCCTGTTTTGAGTTTGAGTTGTGCTGCGGCCCGCATGACTGCGAGGACTGCTGCCGCTCCTCCCATGTCTGCTTTCATGTATTCTAGTGCTTCGAGTTTGATGTTGATTCCGCCGCTATCGTACGTCACTCCTTTTCCGACGAGTGCGACGTGGTCTTTTTTTGGTCCGTAGGAGAGTTCAATGAGTGCTGGCTTGTTTGCTGATCCTTGGTTGACTGCAAGAATTCCTCCCATGCCGCGTTTTTTGAGCCATGCTTTGTCTCGCACAGTTACTTTCACTCCAGGAATGTTTTTTGCTGCTGCGATGAGCGCTTTGCTGTTCATGTCGTTTGCTGGTGTGTTGATAAGGTCTCGGGCGTAATTCGTTGCTTCTCCAAAGAGCATTCCGAGATCGAGCTCTTTTTCCTCTCCTTGTGTAAAGTGTATTTCGTCTACTGTGCGCTCGTGCTCTTTGTAAATGTCAAATATGTAGCTTCCAAGCTGCACTCCTTCTGCGAGTGCGCGGCTGTGATGTTTGGTGAGTGTAAGGGTTACGTGCGTTGCTTTATACTTCTGTGCGAGTTGCATTGCCCATGCGCCTGCTCGTCTGCATCCGTCTGGCGTGTCTGGAAATCCAAGCGCGATATGTTGTTTTTTTTGGTCTCCAGCGTGTTCATACGTCCAGTCTGTAAGGGTCTCGTCTCGCTCGATGTGCAGTTCTCGTTTCATAGTTTTCTAGTCAGTGCAGGTGTTTTTAATGCTTTGCTAGGGCGCGCTTGAACATAACGCTTTTAAGCCACAACTGCTCTCTTTCTTTCATGACACAATCAGTTCCGCAATTCGTAACCGCAGATACCAACATCCAAGAAGCCGTTATGCGCTATCCTGTAACCGCAGAGATCATGATGTCGTATGGTCTTGCGTGTGTTGGTTGTCACGTAAGTGCCTTTGAGACTATCAAACAAGGGGCTATGGGGCATGGTGGTATGGATGATGAGGATGTTGAGGAGCTTATCAAGGAGATGAACGAGGCGATTGCTCAGCGAGAAGTCGCTGTTGCGTCTGATGCTCCGTTAGTGATTACGAACAAGGCTGCGCAGAAGATTAAGGAGTTTTCTGCTGATGAGGAGCAAGAAGGTATTTTCTTGCGCGTAGCAGTGATTCCTGGTGGTTGTTCTGGATTTAGTTATCACCTTGATTTTGAGCACTCCCCCAAAGATGATGATGTGGTGCTCGATGCTGATGGATTTCCTGTGCGCGTATCCGCTGATTCCCTTGATTTCTTGAAGGGAGCAATTCTTGATTACGTTGACGGCTTATCTGGCTCAGGGTTCAAGTTTGAAAATCCTAATGCATCCTCTAAGTGTGGCTGTGAGAAGAGCTTTAGCTAGAGCTTATTGATTGCTCAAGTGTACTTTGAGATTTCTTCTGGAGGAGTTTTTTTCCAACCGTCTAGCTCCGGATATTTTCCAAACAGTTCGTCTTCTTTCATCATATCTCATGTTGTTACGCACAATATATACTTAGCGATTTGTGCGTGCGTGATGAAAAAGTGCTTGTTGAATCAGTCCCGCATGCACTCCTAGGTCTTCTCGTGTGAGGTTGTGCTTTGTGAATACTTTTTTTATCCATGTGTCTTCAGGGCATGCTTCGTCAAAGCCGAGTGAGAAGAGAAGGATGCAGTCAGCGACTTTCGGCCCTACTCCTCGCAGCGTCATAAGTTCATGTTTTGCTTCTTTGTAGGGCAGCGTTGCAAGGCCGTACAGCCAGGTAAGATCGATTGTGCGCAGTGCTGCGATGTGTCTTGCACGGTACCCGAGTCCTTTGCTTTTCAGTGCGTCTTCATTGGGGAGTTCGTGTGGTTTTGGGAACGCATGAAATCCTTTTTCGAGTGGTTTTCCGTATCTTGAGACGTCAAGCACGTTTTGTTGTATGCGTGTTTGGTGGTTGTTTTGGCTAATGATAAATGCCACGAGACACTCCCATGGGTCTTGTCGCAGAACGCGCACGCCTGTTGTGCGCTCAAGCGCTTGTTGGACGTAGGGGTGGTTGTGGGTGAGTGCTGGTTGGTCTGTGCGTAAAAAATGGTTTGCCCACGACTCACTTACGCCTTGCGCACTGCCGTTTTCTGTGAGAAAAAAGAGTTTTTCTGCGTGGCACACCCACGCTCCTCCTTTAGCGTATTTCCAGCGAAAGATCTGTCCTGATTCGAGCGTGTCTTGTAGCGAGAACTCTGTCATGGGAGTGGGGGTTTGTTTATATTTCTGCTACGATTTTCCCGCCTTGTTTGCGCAGTTCTTTTTTGAGTGCGTCTTGTTCTTGTTTTGCGGGCGGGTGTTCATAGTAGAGTGTCACGATGGTTCCTACCTTGATTGCTTCTTGTACTCCTTGCAAGAGTTGTAGGCGCACCATCTCTTCCTCACTTACTTCATATCCGAATTGCACTGTTTGTTTGTTCATAGATATTTCTTGTTTTGTGGCTTTATAATGACTGTGTAGAACTAACCTATTTGTCCTTGTTATGGAAAATAAGATTTATATATTTCTTTTCTCTACAGTAAACAATCGTCACTTCCAACGGTTAGTACGTAGAGCATTTTCAAGATAAAGTCGTGGTATCTTAGCCAGTGTTCGCGTTATTCGTGTTTCTGTTACGTCTTGCTCACTAAACGTTAATGTGCTTACTGTTTTCCTAAGTTGCATGTAGTGGCCAGTACTGGTATTTCTCAGATCTAGCGTTTGTTGCGTTTGCCAACCGACTCTGAGTTCTTTTAGTGGTGTAAGATTATCGATTCGCAGTCCATGTACTTTTCGTGTGCTTGCTATAGTGGCTGTGAGTATATTGGACGATGAGGTGTACGTAAATGTGTATTGGTATCTCTGTGCGAGCCCTTCTCGGTTAACATCTGCTAATTCTAGCTGTAATGTGCGTGTGATGATATCTAATGCTTGCGTGAGTCTATGATCTCTAAATGGCGAGTAGTTATTGTTCATACAGCTTTTTCATCAGTAGCGCATCTTGCTCGATACGAGGGGATTCTGACACTACGCATCCTTTGATGTTAAAGTCTTTCCATGCTTGTATGAGCGCGTTCATGTTCATGTCTGATTCTTCTATTGGGAGGTGGTTTTTTTCTCCTTTTGGTCCGTACTCTATTCCGCTCATGTGTATGTGCATGTCGTCAAGTCCTTCTCGTCCGAGATGTTTTTCTATCGTCTCAAGTACGTGTGAGAATTCTTCATAGGTGTTGTATTCTCCGTTTGTGCGTGCGTGTAGGTGTGCGAAATCGACACAAATCCCTACTTGCTCTATCTCTTCTGCTAATCGACAGATTTCTTCGTACGTCCCAAACTGCGTGGGTTTTCCTGTGGTTTCAGGGTTTATCTTGATATCTACTGAGTCTTCTTGGAGTTGTGCGATGATTTTTTTTAGCTGTTCTTTCACGACAGGATACACTTTTTCTGAGGATTGTCCAAGATAAAAGGCTGGGTGGAAGGTGACTGCGTGTCCGCCTGCTTGCCAGGTGCGATACGCTGCTGAGAGCACTCTGTTTCGTGATGCGTCGCGCTTTTTTTCTTCTTTGGCATTCAAGTTAATGTAGTAGCTTCCGTGCGCGGTGAGGCGTACATCTGCTTTTTTTGCTGCTCGTTTGACTTCTGGCGCTTGGTCTTCTTTCAGCCACGTGGAGTGTACAAATTCCATCTCCATATTTCCAAGACCATGCTCTTTGCACCAGTTGATTGCTCCGAGCACTCCTCCATCTTTTGCTACTGTGGGAAAGCCTCCTGGCCCGAATCTGAGTCTATTTGTCATTCAGGTGTTAACTATGGGTGCTTTTAGAGTGTATCGGTTGTTTTTTTTCGTATTGTGTTCCGTAACACACATAAACAGTGTTTGTTTGTATAGGTGTATGAAGATTAGTGTTCGTAATGTGGACAAACAACTCTTCAAGGAGCTTAAGCTTCGTGCGCAGCGAGAAGAAAAAACCGCTGGGCAAGCACTCAACGAGGCATTGCGCCTCTACTTGCAACAAGACCGCAAGTCAAGAAAGCCGTTGTCTAAGCTTCCTTCGTTTGACTTTGGATCTGGAACTGAACGCCTGAGTGAAGAAATAGATGAGGTGCTTTATGGCTCGAGATCTACTTGATGCAAGCGTGCTCATCGCAGCGTTTAACACGCAAGACGTGCATCACAACAAAGCAAGAGAAATCCTTGCTCGCGCAACAAGCGTTTCGTTCACAGACCACGTGTTTGACGAAGTGTTAGGGGTGCTGTCTCACAAGCTTGACAAAGTCCAAGCTCTTGCAGCGAGTACTGCGTTGCTTACTTCTGACGCAGAGTTGCTGTTTACAACACAAGAAGAGTTTTTTCGCGCGTACAAACGGTTTTCTGAAAGCAAGTCGCTCAGTTTTACTGATTGTTGCTTGCTCGAGACTGCAAAGTCCACTCAGGCAACAGTGCATACCTTTGACAAGGATATTAAAGAACTTGCATAAGAACTACTGTTAACGCATAAGTTTATTTTGTGCTTTGCTCCACACACTATTAGGAGTTTTTTTTACCCACTGAGCGTATTGCTTAATAAACTCTCTTCTTCGTAAAACGTTCTTTTTTTGTTCTTCACGCAATTCTTGTATGTACTCGCTCATAACAGTTCTAACTCCTTGTCTACATTTAATTTTTTCGCCCAAAACAAGAGTGCTTTTTCGTCTATATGTTCTGAAAAAAATTCTTTTAAGTACACCGCATCCTCAATGTCTTTTTCACTTCCCAGCAACAATTTGTGAGCGATTTGCATTTCTATTGAGGAAATATAGAGTGTGTGCGAATTGATCACGAGTTTTTTTCTGTGTGTAAGCGTTTCGCGCTCTGCTTGTATTGTGGGAAACTTTACTTCCATGTTAGGAATGGGGTTTTCTATGAAAAACCGCAGCGGAATACCATCTTGAAGGTATTCGCTGTATGCGGTATGTGCATCTGTTGTTTGCATACACGAAAATGTTTTGGTAAGCTTGCTCCACAACGCTTCGAATCGTTCTTTACTGAGCGGTTCAACAATGATGTCTACGTCTTCAGAAGTCCTGTTTCTTCCAAAAACAATGGCCACATACCCTGATATGAGCACGTATTTGATGTTCAGCGCGTTTAGTTGTTTACAAAAAGAAAGAGTGAACTTGTCTAACGGAGAAAGGACTCGATCAAACACGATATCTGTACCGTACGTGATTTCCATATACAAGACAAGGTTCTTACCTTTATATGCTCTTTGCGTGGCTGTCTTGTGGCTAATCCTCGATTTTATTCACGGAAATAATGAAGACAGGGCATACTTCTGCAGCTTCTTGATTTTCTGCAAGCTCTGACTCGTCAATCACGTCTCGCACAGGATCTGCAAGGCCATCTTCTGTTTCTAACGTCCAGTTCTTGCTCACAGCAGCGCACGCACCGCAAGCAATGCAGTTGGGTCTGTCGTGTACGATACGGAATTTAGTCATGGTATTGAGAACTACTCGTGCTTTATAATATTTGGGCGAAGTTTTTAAACTTTGAAATTGCACTTCTCATATGCTTTGGTATGTACTCGCTGCACTGGTGACTCTGTATCTCGTGGTGTTTTTTGTGCTTGCGCCAAGAATTATTCCGTTTATGCGCAAACAATCCTTGCCTACGCGCATTCCCCAGTCGTTTCAAGACGCCATAGATCAGATCGAGCGAGATGCAAACACCCCCTATGAGTTCATCAAAGGATGCTCGCACTATTTGCTTTCAGGAGCTTCTGGTGGGCGCGTGATTACGTTGTTGCGATTGGATTTGGCGTTTGAGACGGACACAAAAAAGTTACTTGCGCGTCGCGGCTTCATGCACTGCCACCACCTCAATCATCTCCTTCGCATTATGCTTGCAAAAAGCAGGTTTTTTTCTGATGAAGACATCCGATTACGCCGCACATTCCTCAATTTTAATCTTCACCAGTACGTACAGGTGCGGGTTGCGGGGCAGTGGTACGACGTTGATCTCGCAGCTGACCACATGGGCGTTCCTCTCGGAAAGCATGCGTGGCTGTTTCGCTAGCTCCACTCCCAAAACGTTGCGTTACCCGTTGGTCGCAGTCCTGGTGTGCTTGGATCGACCCACTCCCAATATTGTGCGTTTCCGACTCGCACAAGTCCTCCTTCTGATGAATCGTCCCAGCTCCACATCGTGGGGGCTCCAGAGGGTGTTTCTTCAAAGTTAGGATTGAAGGTCCAGAACTCTTCATTTTGTGCGAGATTATTGAATTCTGTTTCAACATGCTCTGCCGTTTTTGCACTGCGCGCAATACGTACGTGTTCTATGCTCATGTTCGCCACATTATTGTCGATTGTTCCGAACCGTAGTGGGTGTTCAAGTTGTAGTGCTGCAAGTCCGCTATTTTCTCCCTGCCAATTTGCATCCACTTCCTGTCCGTTTACGAACATACGCGCATTTTCGGGTTCTGTGTAGGTATGCATAATCATTATGTAGTGCCACTCTCCTACTTGGATGATATTTTCTTCACTACGAAATCGCGCTGCTCCTGTTCCTGCATTAAATTGCAATTTTAATCTGTACGTGTCTCCTGCCGCATACTTTCTTAGATGTATGTGATAGTTTGCTTCTGCTCCTCGATCACTGCCTTTCACTAGTATTCTTTGATAGTCGCTTTCGTTGCTCTCCGGGCGTATCCACCCGCTAATTGTGATTGTGTCTCCTTCTCCAAATTCTATCTCTGGTGTGTGTGGTATTGTTGCGCCGTCAGGAACTGTTTGGTAGCGCGTCCCATTTAACATGACTCCGTCTACCGTTTCTGGGCTTCCGTTAAGTATCCCTGGTGGGCCACCTACGCTGTTGATGATGCTTTCGTTTGTGTTCTTATGCCACACGCCTCCGTATCCTTCCCAGACAGCGTTTGCTCCGAATCGTTGGGTGGGGTTGTAATCTGCAGCGTCTGGATTTCCGTAGTAGATGTGCCATTGTGTTGGGGTGGTTGTCGATAGTCCTGTGCTGTCAAAAAAGAGTGCTCCGCTTTGCGAGATTGTTGAGACATCAACGATTTCTCGTGCTACTTCTGCTCCGTTTCTGACTACGCGTATATCTCCTCCATCTGATCGGATAGAGTCCCAGAACTGTTGTGGTGCGAGGGAGAGATTGTAGTAGAGTTGTGGGTTCTCGTGTGTCACGAGTGCAGGGTTTGTGGTGATAATAAATGATTCAGTCCAATCTTCAGGGTTCCACTCGGGCGACAAGTACAGCGTAATTACTTGTTGTTGACTCATGTTCGCTTCCACACTATGTCCTTCCGAGGTTGTGATGGTGTAGTTACTGAATGTGGTGGTGATGTCATCTGTGTCGTT
>SKXU01000046.1 GCA_007128245.1 Candidatus Woesearchaeota archaeon | reverse complement strand
TCAAAATTATTATTAATTATAGATATTTTTCACTCTAATGCCAAAAAAGTCATACTTGCTAGCAACAGAGCTTAATAGGACCTTTCCAGAGAACTCAACTGCCAATGTAAGTCTGTGGAGACACTCCCCGCATTGGCTAGAGTTACGCTACGCACCGAAGGGAGGAATTCCTACTGAAGCATCACAAACAACATGTATTGGATACGTACACACACATCATCCACGAATCCTTATCCCTGATGTACATGTGGGTGAGGACGCAAGTTCAGTGCAGTGGAGAATACCTGAGGCAGCAAAAAAACTTGATGCAGTAATAGAATTAGAGACTCGTGTAGCTAACATCTCCTCGTTGGCGCAACTTACAGGGGTCTTTGTCACGCACTATTCGGACGGATCAACAGGGTACGGATTCAGTCGAGGAGCAGATGCCTGTGCAGTACACCCTGATGTTGGTCTCGCATATGTTCTAGCACCAAACGCGCTTGGATGGGGAGGAAGAGATGTGCAAAGACGTGTGATGAGTATTCTCAAAAATGCTCAGTATCGCGTGTTTAAGGAAATAATTTTTGCAGAGACTCCTCGTCAAGAAGAAGCTTTACACAGAGTGTTTTAGTAAGCGACATCTTGATGAGAAACGAAGCATACGTGTGAGAGCACGTGTACGCATAGATATACAGAACTATTCCTCGATCTCAAGGCGCTCACGAATAAATGCTGAGTTACCAGACTTATCTTCAAGCGATATCTTGATGGCTTCGCGACCCCACAAGACACGGTTTAATTTTTTGAGGTGATTCTTGGCTTTCTTGGCAACATCTTTATCATCGTCTTGCGTGAGCTCTTCAAGAATTGTTTTGAAACGATTAAGCAGGCCTTCAATAGTAGAAATAAATCCTGAGGAGTCAGGGCCTGGTGCTAGCTCCACCATACGAGGAATTTTTACTGTGGCGTCAGCAGACTTTACGATATACCACTGGAGGTGTTCTTCGGAGGAAATCTCAAGCGAGTCTTTGACAGGCTTCTTATCTTCTTCTGCTTCAAGATCAGCAAGGTGATAGTCACAATCTGGATTTTCACAGTGCATAGAGAACATGTGGGTCACCCCAAAATGCGGGATGTTAAGAACGCGCTCCATTAATGTGAGCGTGTTTTGCAAGCACAGCGGGCATCGTTCGCCCTCAATGATTTCCATCTCATCTTCCATCGAATCTACCATGTGGATGCGATATAAAAACGTTGTGAAAACGAACGCCCAATCGTGTTATGCGCAACTAATCTTCGTCAACAACAGGCTTTTGCTTAGGAGCACGATAGACGTGCGCGTAATCAGGTGCTGCGACAATGTAATCATCACCAAAACCAGCGATGTCGCCGCCAATTGCGTCAACAGTCTTTTTTAGCTTGTTAATTGCGCGCTTAAGCTCAATCATATCCTTTTCTTTCAGAGGAGCGATGTTAATAAGAACAATCGTTTCTCGCCCACGAAGCGCATCAACAATAGGCTTTACATCAGAAAAGTCTTCAAGGACGTAGGGGCGCACAAGAATCTTACTGTCCGCAGCGCGTTTACGCTGAGAACTTGAAGAAATCTCTACGTACTGCTCTTGCTCTTCGACTACATCCTCAGAGGATAATTCAAACTTTCTTTTCAAATCGCTAAAAAACTTTTTGACCATCACTATCTCCTACTCAGTACAGCACTCTTGATTGTTTATAAACATTACTATTTTTGTCGTAACACATATAACACAGAGTCCACGCAAAAAGTGGTATGCGATACGTACTCCTCGTAGTGTTGGCCGTGACTGCAATCGGTTTTATCTGTGAACAAGACGTGTACGAAGGATTCTTACCTGACCAAGAAGAGACCGAAACTGAGATAGTGCTTGTTATAGACAAATCAGGAAGCATGCGCGGAGCACGCCTTGAAGAAGCAAAACGCGCAGCAACAAGCTTTGTGGAGTCACTGGTGGCAGGACAACGAGTGGGTGTAGTCGCATTTGATGATCGAGCACAAATAGTACATTCTATGAGTGCAAACCAAGATTCTCTTGTGCGCGCAATAGAGGATATCCGAGTAGGGTTTTGGACATCATACCTACCTGCGCTCGCAGCAGCACAAGACTTGTTTACGAGCAGCCAGAACAGAAACATCATTATTTTCTTATCAGACGGAGTAGATGAAGAACCAGAAAGAGTGTTCGAAGCACAAATAGGGATTGTGCAAGAAGGAACCTGCATATTTACCGTGGCGTATGCCGCAGACGAAGGAGCAGACGTTCTTCTTGGAGGGATGGCAGAACAATCACTGCACGCAACAGGATGCGGAGCATTTTTTGAAGCACAAGAAAATGGCTTTGACCTCGAATACGTCTACTCAACACTCCACAGAGATATCACAGGAGAAGAAGTCCTTGAAGTGCGCACACGCATCCAAGAGGGCACAGCAGAGGTGGCCGCAACATACAGAGTAGAAGACATCTTTACTGCAACATGCCTTGCACCCTCACTCACGTTTACGGTGTGGGACGGAGAGCGAATCGTCCTCAGAGAGCAAGCAACTGCGCCGAGCATTCAGTTTGACTTGCCGGCAGGAACGTATCGCTACGAAACCATTGTACACGAGCGATGCCAAGGAGCGTGTTTCGTGTATGGAAGAGACTATGGAACATTTACGGTAGGGGATGTGTGCGCATTTACGGAACAAGAATACTTTCTCTTAACGCATCCGGACGTTGTACGAATCACGCCAGAAGGATTTTTGCCGCGCACAATGGGAACTGCAGGAACAGTCATCTGGGTAAATGAAGATACGCGCCCGCGCAGGGTGCGCTCAGCAACGGATGCGTGGGAGTCACCACTTCTGGAGCCGCAAGAAAACTGGTCAAAAGCATTTTCAGAAGGCGTTCACGGATATACTGATGAGGAAGGTACATTTACCGGAACGATTCGAACAACGCGCGCCACGGATCCATCGCAGTTCGTCTTCGTGTTTGATAACAGCGGAAGCATGGCAGGAGAGCGCTTACAAGTAGCTAAGGACGCAGCAACGAGCTTTGTCGACTTGCTCAGCCCACAAGACAGGGCGAGCTTTATCGTGTTTGATCAACGTGTGCGACTCCTGCAAGATGCGCAAACAACAGACAAGAACCGACTGAAAGCAAGCATACAAGGAATACGCGCAGAAGGATATAGTTTATACATTCCTGCGCTACGACTCGCAGGAGAGCAACTACGCTCGCCCGTATCTCGTACACCTGTAGTGATTTTCCTCTCGGATGGATTGCCTCGAGACCCTGAAGGAATAGAAGGTATTTTGGACGCTATAGACACGTACATACCACGTGCCTGCCTCACAGTTATTGCGTACATCACAGAGGACGTGCAGGCGCGAGAAGTCTTGGAGAGGATGGCAGCACATGCATACCAAACAAGCCAATGCGGAGCGTTTTACACGGTGTTCTCAGACGATGAGGACTTGCGAGCAGTACTGGGAGAAATCTATGTGGCTTCACAACAAGACCTCTTAGAGTTTGTGGATACCTCAGTGGAGCGCACACGATCGCACGTCACCATCGCAACTCGTGTACGCGCAATACAAACACGCATTTTCCTCCCAAACACACAAGGAACGTGTCTTCCTGAAGCGCGCGTTCGAGCGCTTGTTGGGGTTGAGCAGCACCCTCTCGAATTTAATGGCACGCACTACGTAACAACGATCACGCGCACAAACCAACCCATGCGTCTTGTGGCTAGTATTACTGCGGAGGGCACAGCACAAACTGCGACCGGACACGCCGAGATTCCAGGAACTATGCCCCTGCCCTACAGGTGGTTTTTTGTGGTGGGAGTGGGGCTAGTGCTTATTCTGCTCTCACGAACCCTTATAAAACCGCGATAATTCATTCACATATGCGCATATACATAGAAACACAAGGATGCAGCCTTAATCAGGCAGACACAGAGAGTATGGCGGGATACTTAGAGCAAGAAGGGCACCAACTTGTAGATGCGCAAGAAGATGCGGATGTTGTTGTATACAACACCTGTACCGTAAAAAACCCTACAGAAGACAGCTTTCTTGCTAGACTGACGCGGCAAAAAAAACCTGTCGTTGTCGCAGGATGCATTCCCCAAGCAGACAAACAAGGATTGCTGGATGGGTATGTGCAACTGGGAACTAAGCAACTCCACAACATCACACATGCAGTGCATGCAGCTGCGCATAAGCAACAATATATTCAGATAGGATCGAGTACGCACGAGCGGCTCAACACACCTAAAGTGCGCTTAAACCCATACGTGGAGATCGTTCCCATCTGCGCAGGGTGTCTGTCATCGTGCACGTACTGCAAAACAAAACAAGCGAGAGGGAACCTTGTGAGTTACCGACCATCTGATATCGAGCAACAAGTACGCAGCGCAGTTGACGGAGGAGTAAAAGAAGTGTGGCTGACTAGTCAAGACAACGGTGCATACGGGATGGATATCGGCACAAACCCTGGAGAGCTTCTTGAGCGCGTAGCACGCATCGAGGGAGACTTTATGATTCGTTTTGGAATGACAAACCCTGACTGGACAAAAAAATGGTTGCCCGAACTCATTCGCGCCTACAAGCATCCAAAGGTGTATATGTTCTTACACCTTCCCATACAAGCAGGAAGTGACGCAGTACTCAGACACATGCGTAGGCGATGCACTGCACAAGACATCAGAGATATCGTGACTGCTTTTCGAGCAGAAATTCCTGGTATCACCATCGCCACAGACATTATCTGTGGGTACCCCACTGAAACAGAGGAGGACTTTGCGCAGACACTTGCACTCGTAAATGAACTTGCATTTCCTATTATTCATATATCAAAGTTTTATCCGCGCCCAGACACGCCAGCAGCAGGGATGAATAAGCTGCCCACAGAGGTAGTGAAGAGTCGCTCACGAGAGCTCACACGATTGTTTGAGAGCGCCGCGTGGAGAGAGCAACACGCGCACCTTCTTGGAACAGAGCAACTGGTGCGATTTGTTGAGAAAAAAGGAGATTCATACATCGGCCGCACCGAGCAGTATTTGCCTGTGATTGTTCACACGGACCAAGATCTTCTTGGAACTACGAGACGGGTGCACATCACGCACACTACGCGCGATGATATCCGCGGACATGTGCTCGAAGCGTAGCGACGTGAGTAACATATGCAAGAGCGTTGTGTTTTTGCTTGTTCTTGCGGCCAGCTAGTTGCGTAGCATATTCGCGTAGCTTTTTTCTTTGGTGTGTTGGTGCGTCCTCAGCGACCGAAACGATGTCTGTGGTCATGTTGTGCGCACGTGTGTCTTGCTCAAGAATGCTTGCGAGCGAGCTACGAGCATTTCTTTGCCCGTTGCGTGTGCACTCAAACGCGTTCGTCGTAGGTGTTTTTCCGTACAGTATACTCATCCAAGCTGGTTGATCAGCTAATTTCTGATCGATTTTCGCAAGTTTTTCTTGCGCTACAGAAATAAGTGTGCCGTAGATATTATTCCATTCAGGATCGTGAGGTTTAAGAGACCGGATGCGGCCTCGTGTGCCTGTAGGAATAATTGTTCCAGGTAATTGGTTGAGTGCTATAGAGAGTGTCTGCTTTGTCAGCGTGACTGGCAAACTGATTCGTAGTATGCTTCATGCAGCAATGTACTCACTACAGAGTTATAAATATTATGTGTTGTGTGTTCGTGCTCGCTCAACAAGCTCAGAAGAACTCTGCACCTTGCCACCGTGCCCAACCTCAAACACCATAGTGATTCCGAGATCTTTACACAGTGCATACTCAGGAATGTTGTCCGCAACGCGGTCGCCACCCTTGGCGAACACATCAGGCCGAATGCGCTTAAGATCTGCACACACAGACATATCTACTGAGTCGGGAGTGTGTGATGACACTACTACTTCATCCACAAAAGAAAACGCCTCTAAAATCTCTTTGCGCTCCTGCTCAGGCATGAACGCATACCCTTTCTTGAGCGTCAGCCACGCATCATTATTCAGAATTACCACAAGCTTATCGCCGAGAGCTGCAGACTCTTGTAGGTACCGGACATGGCCGATGTGCAAGGGATCGAATCCGCCAGAAGCAACAACCACTTTCATCAAAAAACAAGCACTGTCAGTATTTATATAACTACATCTTTTTTATCATACATAATAATATAAACTACACATTTTTGACCTGAACAATGAAGGAGCGAGTGACACTTACTATTGACGAGAAACTGATTCGACGCATAGATGCATCTATTGATGGCATGCACATAAAAAACCGTAGCCACGCAGTAGAATTACTGATACGAAAAGGACTTGACCAAGGACTGCCTGAACACGCTATTGTGCTGTGCGGAACCACGCAAGACCACCTGCGCGCCGCGATGAGTGAGGTAGAAGGAAAGACGATGGTCGAGCATAACGTACAACACCTCCTTGACCAAGGAGTCCCAAATATCTATGTTATTACTGCGCACGCACAAGAAATCACGCAAGCACTCAAACACCTCACAGAAGAAGTGCGCATCATCACAGAAAGCACCCCCCTCGGAACTGCAGGGGCAATTCATCTTGCAAAACCGTATTTGAGCGGAACGTTTATTCTCACAAACGCGTCAAGCTACAAAGAAGTAAACCTCAAAGAAATGTACGCCTTCCACTCACACCACAAAGGAACGTGCACCATCGCGCTCACGAGCGTATCTGATCCTACGCAATACGGGGTGGCACTTCTTAACGGAAACAGAGTCATTACCTTTGTTGAGAAACCAAGAAAAGAAAATGCGCCCTCAAACCTGATTAGTGCAGGACTCTACATTATGGATCTTGAAGTATTCAACTTCATCCCAGACGGATACGCACGCATGGAACACGACGTCTTTCCCAAACTCGCAAAACAAGACACGCTCTACGGATACAACTTCCCAGGAACATACCTTGATGTACAATGACTTACGATAACGTGTTTAAAAGCTATGATATACGAGGCCTTGCGCCACAAGAGATCACCGAAGAACTTGCGTACATGATAGGAAACGCCCTTGCGCAGCGAAACAACCTCGCAACGTGTATTGTGGGGCGAGACGCAAGAACCACAAGCCCTGAGCTTCTTGAAGCAGTGATTCAAGGACTTGTGGATGCAGGCGTTGACGTTACCAATATTGGACTGTGCTCAACTCCACAAATCAAATGGGTGGTCGGAGAAACTGGCAGTGAAGCGGGAATAATGGTTTCAGCAAGCCACAACCCTCCAGAGTATAACGGATTCAAAATCCTTGAGAAAGGAGGACTTGCACTTGGAACACGCAACGGCCTTTGGGAACTCAAAGAGTACACAACACCGCGCAAAACAACCCCTGGGAGCGTCACAGAAACAAGCTATCTCAAGGCATTCGTTGCGCACGCACAACGCATCCTTGCTGCAAGTGATCGAGAAGTCTTTGTAGACCCATCAGGAGGCGTTGGAGGGCCGGAGATACAAGAACTCGCAGAACAAGGAGACTACAACTTTACCTTATATAATCATGAACTCGACCCCACATTTTCGGTGCACAGCCCAAACCCGCTCGACCCGGACGCAACGCATGCCGCACAAGAGTACTGCAAGGTACACAACTGCATTGGAGTGGTGCTTGACGCGGACGCAGACAGAATCGTTTTTGTTGATGAAGACGGTGGTGTGGTGCCAGCAGACTTTCTTGGCGCATGGCTGATTAAGCAACGAGGACTGACGCGAGCAGCAGCCACTGTGCGCGACTCGCAAGCAGTACAAGACGAGATCCGCGCAACACAAGGTACATACCATCTCGTAGAAGTAGGGCACGTGTTTGTACAAAACGCGGTGTACGAGCACGACCTCGATATCGGGGTTGAGAAAAGCGGACACCTCTTTTTGAAAGAAAGCTACTGCGCAGAAAACCACCTTATGACGCTCCTTTACGTCCTCAAAGCACTTGAGAACAAGCGACTCGCAGACGAAATCGCTCCATACAAAGACACATACCTCGTATCAGAAGAGCACAACTACCGTGTGCGAGACAAGCAAGAAGTGCTGACAGCAGCACAAGAACTCTTCGCAAAAGACGAACTCCTCCTTATTGATGGCGTACGCGCATCAGGAGAGGGATGGTGGGTGTCCGTGCGCGCATCAAACACAGAACCACTCATGCGACTGACATGGGAAGCGCGAACACAAGAGCACTACAACACCCTCAAACAACAGCTTGCGGATTTCATCATGCCATTTATTGCGGAGAGCGGCAAATAAATTTATAAACCGACCTTGTTTTCCGCACACTATGGCACGAGACAGAAAATTTGTTGCGTACAGAAGACTAGAGCGTCCCTACACGCGTAAGAGTAAATATCGACGCTACCAGTACGTACGAGGAACACCACACTCAAAAATCGTCCGCTTCGTGATGGGATCACGAACTAAATCATTTCCTATCAGCGTAAAGCTCGTCTCGAAAACAGATTTGCAAATCAGACATAGCTCCCTTGAAGCCGCACGTATGAGTGCCAACAGACGACTAGAAAAAGCGGCTGGTAAACAAGGATACTTCTTTCGCATTCACAAATTCCCGCACCACATCTTGCGTGAAAACCCTCTTGCATCAGGTGCAGGAGCAGACCGTCTCTCCACTGGAATGAAGAAAAGCTTCGGAAAGGCAGTGGGCGTTGCAGCTCAAGTGCGACGCGGAGACGTAGTGATTGAGATTGGTTGCGAAGAAAAACACCTCGAAGTAGCAAAGCGAGCACTCAACATCGTCTCATCAAAGCTACCGAACGGATACTACGTCATGGTGGACCGCGTACCAGCAGGATCCAACGAAGTGACGCAGACGCACAAACGCCTACCTAAAGTGTACGAGTAGTTCTCACGAATGCATGTATTGCATCAAGTAATTCTTCTTGCGTAAGGCCACCTACTTCTTCTTTGAATCGTGCGAATTCTTCATCAGGAATAAGATCTTGCTTTGAGAGATAGTGAATCACAGGTTTTCCATGCTCATCAAGAGCTGCTCTGAGCGCGTGCTGATCACTGAGCGCATAGCTTTCTGTGTAGTCATACACATACACGATAACGTCAGCAACGTATTTGAGCGCGAGGTGTGCTTGCATCTCAATTTCGTTCATGTGCTCTCGATTAAGCGTTCCTGGTGTGTCAACAAACTGAATCTTGCGTCCTTTAATCTGCTTATAGCCCAGGTTCAAACTTTTCGTAGTAAATGCGTACTCATTAATCTCTGCGGACGCGCCCGTCAATGCTTTGAGAAGAGTGGTTTTACCTACATTAGGAAAGCCCGCGATGCACACCGTAAAGAGCTCTTTAAGTTTAGGGTAGGTACGCAGCTTTCTGCGAACATCCTCAAGCCACACAAGGTCATCGCCAATACGCTCAACAGCCCCTGAGGTGCGACCAATAAAATGCTTGGTGGCCTGCTTTACCTCTTGAGGACTTTGCGCAGCCTCAATCTTTCCTCGCACAGAATCGCGAATCGCAGCAATAGCGCGAGGAGTGTTTTGTGCGCGCGAGAGGCGCTGACGATACTCATCAAGGGAAAAATCGTTTGCGAGGAGTTCTCGGTAAAACTCATTGAGCGTATCAAGATCAGGAAACTGCTTTGGAAGACTCTTAAGACGATCAGCAATGTCGTGATAGATAGCAATGATTCGCTCGCGCTCTTTTTTACGCGCAAGAGTGAGGGGGGTGTCAGTTTTTCTTTTTGTAATGCTCGAAGCTTTTTTTCTTCCTCTTGTCAGAGCTGACTGCATGACTTGCTGCGCAGTGGGTAAATGCGGAATATCTTCGAACGACATACCCACACAAAATACCTGTTGATTTATAAATAAGGCGTTTGTCCGGATAACCATGCGACGAACAATTGAGACCACAGTACACTCCTTTTACGACCGATTCGCACCGAACTTCTTGATTCAAGGCCTTCCGGTGAAAGCTGGGGAGGCTGCTTGGTACTTAGATGCGTTATGGAGACGAGAGCGACCCGTGGAAATCAGGTACCGCCTTAAAGGGGGTCGAGAAGGAAAACTTGGTCTTGACGTCTCACCTCAAGTAAAGGGATCGGAACTTGCACCATTTGTTACAATAAACTCGCGAGCCCTTCCAGGCTATCATCGCGTTCGTCAACAAGTGGGCGAGTGGCATTCACGGCTCCTCAACGAACTTGGGTATGAACAAAAAAAGTAAGTACTCTTTTAAAGACGCAGCCATTTCTGCGTAGTGCTGAGGATGAAAGAGCTCCTCGGGAGGATACGAATGGAACTTAAAATTAATGTCGGAAATCCGAAGACAGGACACACAACACCGCTCACACTCGCAGAACCGAAACCACTTTTTGGCCTAAAAATGGGCTCTACGTTCAAAGGAGAGATGATTGATAAAACAGGCTATGAATTCAAAATTGTAGGCGGATCTGATAACGCGGGATTTCCTATGAGGCGAGACGTTGAAGGTGCTGTACGAAGAAAAGTCTTGCTAGCAGGAGGAGTAGGATTTCGCTCAAAAAGAAAAGGAATGCGCTCACGAAGAACAGTAGCAGGAAACACTGTGGGTCCAAACACTGCACAGCTAAACGTTATTATCGTCAAAGAAGGCAAACAACCACTCGTTGAACCTCCACAAGAAGAAGCGCCAGCAGAGCAGGTGTAAGTTATACATGGCAGAGTATACGCAACCAGAAGTAAACATTGGCCTTGTCGGACACGTAGACCACGGAAAGACGACACTCACGCAGCGACTCTCAGGAAAGTGGACTGACACACACTCAGAAGAGCTGAAACGAGGAATCACTATTCGTCTCGGATACGCAGACAGCGTAATACGCACAATACCAGGAAAAAAAGGAATTGAGCAATTCACCACGCACGAAGAAGTAGATGGAAAGAAAACAACTGTCGCAAGAAAAATATCATTGATAGACGCTCCAGGACACGAAAGTCTTATGGCAACCATGTTGTCAGGAGCATCACTTATGGACGGAGCACTCTTACTGGTAGCAGCAAACGAGCACTGCCCACAACCACAGACCGTTGAGCACCTCATGGCACTCCAAGTAGCAGGCATCAAAAACGTTATTGTGGTGCAAAACAAGATAGATGTGGTATCTGTTGAGCGAGCGCACAAACACTACCAACAAATTAAGGAGTTCCTTGAAAAAACAGCCTACAAAGACGCGCCCATCGTACCCATTAGCGCACTACACGACGTTAATATCGACGCACTCATCGCTACCATCCAAGAAACAATCCCCACGCCACAGCGAGATGAAACGCAAGACCCTGTCTTTTACGTGGCAAGAAGCTTTGACATCAACAAACCTGGAACGCGCCCACAAAAACTTCAAGGAGGCGTTTTAGGAGGCTCTGTGGTGGCAGGAGTATTTTCTCCGGGCGATGAAATAGAGATTCGCCCTGGACGCGTCGTCGAAGAACAAAACAAACGCGTAGCACACCCCATCACTACCACGGTTACGTCAGTCGTCTCAGGAGGACAGCCTCTGAAAAAACTGACGTGCGGAGGATCATCAGCAATGATGACTGCACTTGACCCAGGACTTGTGAAATCAGATTCGCTCGTAGGGTCAGTCGTGGGACGGCCAGGGGCTCTTCCACCAGTATGGTACACGCTACGCCTCAAAACATCGCTACTTGAGCGCGTTGTAGGAGTAGAAGCAGCAATTGAGCCGCTTAAACTCAAAGAACTCCTCATGCTCAACGTACACTCAGCAGCCACTGTAGGAGTGGTGTCTGAGCTAGGCAAAGAAGAAATTGTTGTATCGCTGAAAAAACCTGTGTGCGCACGCACAGGAGACCGCGTATCTATCTCTCGTAGAACAGGAACGCGCTTTCGTCTCATAGGATATGGCGTGATTGCAGCCGAAGAATAATTTTAAATATCCCTAAATCACAAAAGGGACATGGCATCCACTGTGTGCAAGCAATGCGGAAAAGCTGTACCGAGCGCAGACGTGAGGTATGTGTCTGCCAACACGTTCTTGTGTGTTGAATGCTACGACGGAAGCCAAGGGCGCATACGCGGTGATCGTGGCATGATATCTCACCGACAACACTACGATGCGAATCCTGTCCAAAAAGAATCCTTGGTATGTGCAAAATGCGATTTTGTCAGTAGATTTCGCCCTGACGCCGAAAACAAGATTTGTGGATATTGCGGAAGCAAAGACTTGCGAGAAGAACAGTCCTCGGCGGCATCGCTACTCGCGCAAGCGGATGAAATTGACTCCGAATAGTAGTTACGCGCTCGCAAGGGTATGATAAAAGCATAAAATTTAAAAAGGGTCATTACCATAAGGTGAATGGCAAAAGATTTGGGGGTCTCGTAGAGGCTTTCATGCGAAGAACACATGAAGTACTTTCAAGACATACCGAAGGAATGGAAGCAAGCACGCACCGAAAAACGATGCGAGCACTGCAACAAACCTATCGCTGTGGACAAAGACCACTTCACTGTACATGCGCACTGGAAAATCAAGGATGAGGCAGATACCTACTCATTCTGCTGCATCGCCTGCTTGGGGATGTGGACGCAAGAAGAAAGTCTTGTAGAGGTATAGAGGGGAAAACACAATGAAGGTAACACAAAAACTAACAAACAACGTCGTGCAAGAACTTGTAGGAGAAGACGCACTAGAAGCGGTAGCATACCTATTTGATAAACAAAACGTATCAGAATTCATCATCGCAGAAGATCTTGACATTGAGATTCACCAGATGAGAAACATCTTGTACCGATGTTACGAGCACAACATCTTAACCTTTAATCGCAAAAAGGATAAGAAGAAAGGATGGTACATCTGCTACTGGAACTTCAACAAAGACCACATCCCGCACCTCGTGGGGAAGATTAGAACGGCAAAACTTGCAAAAATGCAAGAGCGACTCAAAAAAGAGCAGAGCACACACTTTTTCATGTGTGATAACACCTGCACACGAATGGACTTTGAGCGTGCCGTAGAGTACGAATTCCGCTGTCCTGAATGTTCAGAAATCATGAACCAACAAGACAACGCACGCACGATTGAGTTCCTAACGCAGCGCGTTGACGAGCTCAAGAAAGCAGAAGTGCCGTTTTAGGCACAAACCTTTTTCTTTTATTCTCTTTTTCTTTACCGCATGCAATTTATTGACGGAGCAGTATTTTTTCCAGAAACACGTGTGTTAGCGATTGCTGACTTGCATCTTGGGTATGAGGCGGAGCTGCGCTCTAAAGGAGTATATCTTCCCTCACAAGAAGCAGAGGTGCTGCTTAAACGCCTCGCAAGGATACTTTCGCATACAAAGCCTCGCACAGTGGTGGTGAACGGAGATTTTAAGCACGCGTTTGGGCGCGTAAGTGATGCTGAGTGGCGGCATGCAAAGCGCGTTCTTGAAGTACTTTCGAAGAACAGAGAAGTGGTGCTTGTTGTGGGCAATCATGATCCCGTGCTCTTTCCTATCGCAGAAAAGTTTGGCGCGACCTTAACTGAAGAGTTTCTTGTTGGCAAGACGCTGTTTGTGCATGGAGACAAGCTTCCTGTATCAACTGCTGCGTACGAAAGGATTGTCATTGGCCATGAACACCCAGCAATCTCGATTAGCGATGGCGTGCGCTCAGAACTCGTCAAGTGCTATCTCGTCGGTTCTTGGCAAGGCAAGGAGCTCTTGGTGCTTCCGAGCATGTTTTCCCTTACAGAGGGCACTGACGTGCTCTCAGGCAAGTTCTTATCGCCCTTTCTCTCAGACGTTAGTACATTCTCTGTTCACGCTCTTGTGGATGGCAAAGCACTGGCCTTTGGGACCGTGCGCGATGTCGAGCGATTGGGTAAAAAATGACCACTGGACATGCACCGCCGCAACTCTTTATAAGTGCAAAAGCATATTTCTTGTATGGGAGTGTGTGAGCGAAATGCACTGGTTGCGCAAAGGCGATGGACGCGTGTACATGACCTCGAGCATGCACGCATCAGGACAGATGAACAAGCCATGTGTATGAAGGCTGCACTATGTGGGTTCCTTGCGGGAGATGGGAGAGTTACGCACCAAAATAATAATGGAGTTCACCATTGGGCGCTCGGTATCTTTCCCGATGATATGATGATGCTTTCTATGTGCGTGCACATACTTGAAAGTGTATATGCAAAGACGCCCTACATCACTAAGAAAAACAAGTTTCACCTGTTACAGCTAACTTCACGTGTCGTGGTTGAAGATTTGCAGGAAATTGGAACCTACGATACGCACGGCTGGAGAATTCCCGAATGGATCATGAATGATAAACTGTGTCTTATATCTTGGATAAAAGGGTTTTTCTCCGCTGAAGCCTACGTAGGACACAAAACAATCCGAGTGCAGACCGTAAACCAAAAGGGAATGAGTCAATTATCCAGGGCACTATCCTCGCTCTCTATCAAGCATAATTGCCACACGTACCAGCCTCGACAAAAAACGTATTCCACAGTGTATATTATCATTATTGCACGAGAAGCAGAACGTAGCAAGTATGCTCGACAAATCGGTTTCTGGCACGAAAAAAAGACACGAGCATTAAACAAAGCGTTACATTCAAAAACAAATGCGTAATTCAGAGTAACATAAGCCGCAATCGCATAATCTGGTATTGCACAGGATTGGAAATCCTGGGCCTTATGGTCATCCCGGTTCAAATCCGGGTTGCGGCGTCAGCCACATAGTCTCGAATTCCTTGCTCGACAAGGTGAGCACGGGGATCGTTTGCTCCCTCTGCTCTTTCTCGTAGCCTCTTAAATAGTGTATCTTTTGCTCGCGGTTTTTGTCTAGAAACAGTTAAGAAGTTGTCATAAGCGTGTGTTAATGGCACTAACTCCTCAAACTGAGCTTGACCAATTCGAGTAGCCGCCCAGTGATCAATTGCGTCAGCCAAGTCGTCTTTTAGTGTTGGACTCATACCAATGCTAGCAAGAAATCTACTTCTATCTGTAAAATAGTGTTCAAGTGGTACGTCCGCAGTTTCTCCCCGGAGGTTCATTGCTTCTAATACTTGGTTGCGAAGTGGTGCAGGTAATTCCTCCATTGTGCGTTTAGTAAGTAAGGAAAAATCCTCTCCTGATCTTATTGAGATGTATGCAAGTTGTTCTCCGTGCGACATTCCTATTAGCTCCGTTAGGCGATCTTCTTGTGGAAATAGGTCCGGAAATTGCCTGTGAATCCTGTGTGCTTGTGCCGTTCGAGGATGCTCTTGGGCAAGAGTTTTGTATGGTAAATCCCCTGCTTCCTGTGCAACTTCTAGAAATTGGTTCCAGTACTGAGCAACCGTATCTTCTACTGCTTGTGGTGTTTGATGTGCAAACCACATTCGTCTTTGAACAGCTTGCAATGCGTCTTTTGGCACTTTATCATCCAACACTATTTCGCGCCGAGGATAGTTCTCTAAAATACTTCCTAAATACGAGAGCACTCGTCTGATGTCACTGGTTTTCTGAACTCCGTATCCTTGTTTTCGAATATCAGCGATTTCTTCAAACACAGCTGTGCTGATATCATCTCTAAGCAAGTAATCTCTGAATTTCCATATCATTCTAGGTGTTACAGGGTCTTGATATGATCGTGAAAACTTTTCTTTCAAGTTTAAAACGCCGATGTTAATGACTTGGTCTATGACGGGAAACCTAGTGATTACTCTGCCTGAATCGTCCGTGAAAGACGTATCTGTATAAATGTCTTGATTCCAGATTGGCGGAATTTTAGCACGTTCGTTTCTCTGAACGGCCCTCATCCATTGCCTCATCTCTTCAGGTTTTAAATCCCATTTCCCCTGCACTAATCCCTCTAAAAGCTCCGTTCCGTTTTGCGGGATAAGTCCTGTGTGGGCATCAAGAATACCTTTTGCTTCTGTTTTACGTTGCTCTTGAGCATCAAATACGTCCTGTGGCATATATCGCACTGAACCATCAGGTTGCTCAATACGAACCATGCCCTGTAGTAAACCATCCAGAGTCATAGTTACTGATAAGTAGTCAACATTTATAATTGTTGTGAATCAAATCAAATGGAACCTGTTCTGTTTATCGTCGTTTTCTCGCCAAAAAGGTTAAATAGGGGCGCGCATTAGCATTAGCATGCCAAGAAAATCATTAACACCAATTCCCGTTGCTCCTGTTGAGCGCATCATGTCTGAGAGCGGCGCAAAGCGCGTGTCTGCTTCTGGTGCTGAGCGCATGGCGCAAGAGATATCAGAGATTGCTCACAGCATTTCAGAATCCGCAGTGAAAATTTCAAAACACTCCGGGAGAAAAACGGTGAAGGCGCGAGACATTCGCCTCGCGTTTGACACGGGATCCTTCTAAATACTTTTTTAAACCACTTCCTTGTTTCTTTCTGTACGGGCTCGTGGTCTAATGGTAGGACACTCCATTGGCTATGGAGAGACTCCGGGTTCAACTCCCGGCGAGTCCATGAGTAAACTGAATGAATACACGCAATTTATTTGTGTCTTCTAATTGTTTTCACTTCCAAGAAGTAATTTTATAAGGCACCGCGATTTCGCTCACGAATGATCATTTATCCGCCAGATGTCTTCGTGAATGGCGTTATCCCAGCTCAGAACGACTTTTCAAAAGCCTTGAATAGGTTTGAAAAAGCAGCGGTCAACGACCACATTGGTTCCCGTGTGTTGAGTTATATGACATATGGATCCCATGTGCGCGGTGATGCTCATCGTGCGTCTGATATTGATATTCTTTTAATTATTGACCGTGCTAAACATTTAGCAGTAATCAGGGACGCCATTTCTGAGGTGTACCACGAATTCGGCGTACAGATCAACACCAGAATCCTTACAGCAGCAGCCATTGAAGAGGACTTGACTCCTGGTCTTGACCCAGGTTTCTCAAGACACCTTGCCCATGTCTTACCTTATGCACGCCTATTAGGGGAAAACCCATTGGCACTTTTACCAAACGACCCTGACCCTGTTGAAGTCTCTGTACAACGTTCCGTGGAAGGATACTGGCGACGACTCAATAACGCTTATGCTAAGTCGGGCCGAAACGAAGATGAATTTCTCGGATTCGTACACATCCTTACAGAAAAGCCTATGCATGCGATGAGAGAAATGCTGCATCTTAGCGGAAGCACTCGCCACCAAGACTTCAAAAAAGCTATTGCAGACACGTATGCATCCGAATATCCCTCCCTATTTAATCTTATTCAACCACTCCTCGGTAACGCGGACAATTACGTGGCGTTGCTAAATGAACGAGAAACAATCCCAGAAGATGAGCGTAAAGAAAGATATCTGCATGCCATACACGGACTAGCCAACTGTTATTATGGCGTGGAGCGGTTTCTTGTGCGAAACAAAATACTCGCTGACCGCGCAGCTCGCTCCACTAGAGCACAATACCAGAGAATTTCTTAAAAACGTTTTTAAAGGCTGGGTTGGTTCGTGTTGTATCGCGAATGTAGCTCAGACTGGTTAGAGCACAACGCTCATAGCAAGTGAGCACTGAGGTCGATGGATATCGGCTAATGACAGAATGTGTGAAACGTTGGGGTCGCCGGTTCAAATCCGGCCATTCGCATCTTATGCGGCCGCGAGTACTGATTACGGGAGGAGCAGCAGGCCTTGGGCATGCACTGTGCAAATCTTTTGAAGGGGACGTACACAGCATTGATGTGGTTGATCCGCAGCAACCTCTTGAGCACGTTACATATCATACGGTAAGTGTTTGTGATTCTGCACTCAAGGAAGTGCTTGAGCGCGTCGGGTCTGTTGATGTATTGATTAATAACGCAGGGATTATGCGCAGAGAGGGCGTGTTGGATATTTCTTTTGAAGATGCGCGGTTGTTGTTTGATGTAAATGTGTTTGGGGTGTGGAATGTGACTCGTCACACTCTCTTATCAACAGATGCTGTTGTCGTGTTTGTTAATAGTCGTCATGGGATGCGTCTCGAACCTGATCCTGCTATGTATTCATTAACGAAAAACATGTTATCGTTACTTTCTGAGGTGTTTTCACAGGAGGGTGTACGTGTAAAACAAGCGTTTTTAGGTCCTTTTGAGGGGGGAGTGAGTCGCCATGGTCATTCAGCGCAAGGGTATGCGATGCGCACCTTGCATTCTGCTGAGCACGTTGCTAATTTGATGCGTGCATTTATTGATTCTTCTGAGGGTGTTCTTGAGTACGTAGAGGGTGACCATACCTATAGCACGAGAGAATATTGATGTTTCACTATCAAGTAGTGTCGAAACAGTAATGTTTTTATATACGTACGCACTTCCCCTCACATGTCCGGGGGGATTCACGCACCTATTCTTACTGGTGCCGACAAGTTACTGGCGCTCGTTGAAGAGACGCACAAAATTACTATAAGTGACGCTGCTCACATTCTTGGAACAAGCTCATCAATTGTAGGGAGATGGGTCGAAGTACTCGAAGATCAGGGCGCTGTGGTGGTTAAACGGGGCTTACGCAGTTCGTTTATTTTGTCAAAACAGTACTATGACGTGCACGGAGACTTCAAGCAGACGATTAGTCTTGCAATGAAGTCAGCAAAAGGAGGATATGTCCCTCCCAAGGATGATGCCTTAAGGGAGCAACAGAGAAAGCTCGCAAAAAAAGCGCGGCAGATTCAACAACAACAAGACATGTTTGCTCGACAAGAACGTGCTCTCGCAGAGAAAACCGCGGAGCTTGCCCAATTGAGAAAAGCTATCGCAACAAAAAAAGAGGCGCTCAAACAAGAAGAACATGTTCGCGAGGAAATGCAAAAAGAATTTACTGAGTACAAACGCGTATTTGCACAACAACAACAAAAACTCGAAGAAGTAACAACGATTCTATCTGAACGTGTAGACGAGGTGGTGCAATTAAAAAACGCGCTTTGTATGGAGAAAACGGAGAAACGAAGAGAACAAAAAAAACTCAAAACTGCGGAGCGAAACCTGAAGACTGCCCAAAAAGAACTCAAAAAACACGTGCAACAGCTTGCCGTGATGCAAGAACAAACTGCTACGTTGCGTTCTCAACTACAAGCAAAATCATCGGAATGTAGTGATATACGGGATGTTCGTGCACAGGCACGCAAGGATTATCATCAAGAACTCAAAAATACAAAAAATGAGCTTGCTCGCGTCAAAAAAGATTGTGTTTTATTAGCGGAGAAAATCCAAAACGAACAACAAAAAAGACAAGAACTCCTTGCTCGTCTTAACCGGACAGAGAAAAAATACGTGCTTCTCAAGACGCAAAAAGAAGGCGAAAAGCCTTCATGGACTCAGCGACTGCTTCCACAATCCTGGCTGTAGTCGCAAGGTTTATAAGCAGCTAAACTCACATATATACATGATTGGATGGATTATTGGCATTAGTATCGCGGTAGTGGTTTTGTGGATTATTCTTACATACAACGCATTGGTGCGCGTGCGCAATCAGGTAGTGAATGCATGGGCGCAAATTGATGTGCAACTCAAACGACGCACAGACCTTATTCCGAACCTTATTGAATCAGTAAAAGGGTATATGAAGCACGAAAAAAGTGTTTTGACAGAAGTAACCAAAGCTCGCACCCAGATGATGTCTGCACAGACACCTACTGAGAAGGCGGAAGCAAACAATATGCTGACAGGAGCGCTCAAAAGCCTTTTTGCTGTGTCGGAAAACTATCCTGACCTAAAGGCAAACCAAAACTTTTTGCAACTCCAAGAAGAACTTGTCGGAACTGAAAACAAAGTGGCGTACTCGCGGCAACACTACAACGACATGGTGATGCGCTACAATACAAAATTAGAGGTATTTCCAACAAACCTGTTTGCAGGAGCACTTAAGTTTGAGAAACGTGATAGCTTTGAAGCAGCGGATGCAGACAAAGAACCTGTAAAGGTGCAGTTTTAGCTTCCTATGGCAACCCTCGTCAGTTTTGATGAGATACGAAAGAACAATTTACGATCAGCACTCCTCATAGGATTCTTCCTTGTGCTCATGACCCTTATCGGGCTTGCAATAGGGTGGGTGTGGGACAGTCTGTTATTTGGAGCGATCTTAACGCTCATCGCAGCCTCAGTATACGCACTCATTGCGTACATGCAAGGACGCACCCTCATCACAAAAATGGTGGGGGCGCGAGAACTCACAAAAAATGAATTTCCTCACGCATACCATGCAATCGAAGGAATGTCGCTTGCTGCAGGCATTCCGACGCCAAAAATGTACGTCATAGACACTCCCGCCCTTAATGCCTTTGCAACAGGAAGAAGTCCTGAGGACGGAGCGGTAGTACTTACAACAGGACTTATCAAGACACTCAACCGACAAGAACTGGAGGGGGTGATTGCGCACGAGCTCGCACACATCCGTAACTATGATATCCGAGTAATGATGGTGGCAGCAGTCATCACGGGAATCCTCCTATTTCTCTCACAATTCCTGCTCCGAAGCATGTTTTTTAGCGGAGGAAGAAGTCGAGGAGGAAAAGGCCAAGCAATTCTCCTACTTGTAGCTATTGTTCTTGCAATCCTCTCGCCCATCATCGCAGAGATGATACGTCTTGGTATTAGTCGCAAGCGAGAATACGCCGCAGACGCAGGAGCTGCAGTGATTACGAGGTATCCTCCAGGACTCGCAGGAGCGCTTAGAAAGATAGCAAACGATCCTAAGCCTGCTGAGCGAATCGCAAATCAAGCAACAAACCACTTATTCATTAGTAATCCTGAGCGGAAAAAAACGGGTTTCTGGGCGCGCATGTTCTCAACACACCCGCCTATTGAAGAAAGAATCAAACGATTAGAGATGATGTAAATGTGCTTGAGTAAAGGAATCTTCGTATCTATCTGCTTGCTTCTGACCGTACTCGGAGGACTCTTTGTCAGCTTAAGTGTGACCACACGTGTTTATCGAGAACTCCTCATCCTTGTAGGGTCTGGTGCGATGACACTAGGAATTACAGGAATATCTGTGTTACAAAACGATATCGCTTGCACAGCAGGAACCTTATTTTAAGGTCGGCGGCGTTGCTGGTCCGGTACCATGAATCTTGGTGTATCCCCAGATGATAAGCACGAGTGCACCAACAAGCTGGACAATTATCGCAATGGTTCTCCATGGAGTTCTCCTGGTAGGAGTAGGTTCTTGCACTTGCGGCTGGGTAGTTGTGTCTTGCGTTGTTGCTTGAGACTCAGCATCATGACGCACACCTACTGCGAGAACACCTAGTTGGTTACTCACTGTTTGGATGCGAGCAACGTCAGCAGTCTCTTGCTGAATACTCACAGGAAGAGCACGATAGGTTCCTTGATCAAGAAGTAACACCTCAACTTCGTTAGCGGATAACCCTTGCTCGCCCAACCATTGTTGAGGAACATGAAGTACTACGGTTGCTTGGGAAACGTCTGCGAACGAAAAGCCTTCAAGATCAAAGAGGATGCGCTGCAAACCCACGAATCCTTCAGGAGTATTGCTAAAGTCTGTATCGTATGCAGAGGTTACTCGACCATCCTCGTTGTCTGAGCGTACTTGGAGCGTTACTCGCGAAACAAGCTCATCGCCCTCGCCCGCATAATTAATCAGAAGCGTTGATGGACCTGTAGTGGTTTCCTCTGCAGGAGTCTCAGGTTCAGGAGTGGTCGTGGGAGGAGGAGCTGCTCCTCCGCCGCCTCCGCCGCCTCCGCCACCAAAGCTAGGAGGGGGAATTGATGGAGGTGCTTGTAGTGTGACGGTAATGCTGTCCTCGCCAACATTGCCTGCTGCGTCAGTTGCGCGAGCAGTGATGGTTTGCTGACCTGTTCCTGAAGGAGTCCAGGTGCGCGAGTACGGGCTCGACGTTACTGGAGAGCCTAGGTTTTGTGAGCCGATACGCCACTGTACACTTTCGATGTCTCCGTCATCTTCGATAGCAACTGTGAGTGTTAATTGCGTACCGGACGTCAGCGTTGATCCTGCAGTAGGATTCGTGATAGTAACGCTTGGAGGTGTGGTGTCTGCAACGTTGTTTACGGTAAAGGTGATTTCATCTTCAGCACTGTTTTGTGCGAGATCTGTTGCGCGAGCAGTAAGGGTGTGCTCTCCATTCTCAACAGTGTTTGAGTTCCATTGAACGGTGTATGGCGCTTCAGTGCGGTTTGCGAGAGATTCTCCGTTGATAAGAAAGTGCACGCGAGCAACTCCTACATTGTCCGTGGCAGTTACTGAAAGAGTGATAGTGTTTGAGACCTCTGCACCACTAGCAGGGTTTGTGATGGTGACTGTGGGGGGCTCTGTGTCAGTGACTTCCTGCTCAGCAATAGTGACTTGCACAGGAGCTGAGATTCGCTGGTTACCGAGCGTATCTGTTGCGCGCGCAGCTAGATTGTACGTTCCAGAAGCAACTGAAGTAGTATCCCACTCAAAGGTGTAGGGTCCAGAAGTGATTTCTGGCGAAAGAGGGTCGCCGTTAAGCAAGAAGCGAACGCTTTGCACTCCTGAAGGATCAGAAGCGGTGGCAGTGACGGTAACGGTATCGCTCACCTCGCCAGCAGAAGGGCTGGTGACTGTCACGGTAGGTCCGGTGTTGTCAACACGCACAGTAATTTCAGCGTGTGATTCCTGATCAAACGAGTCCCGAGCAGTAGCGCGGAGTGTGTACTCTGCATCTGACACTTGCGTTGTGTCATAATTAAGGGTGAACTCATTATCGCTCTGAGAGGTGACAGTACCAATCTCTTGCACTCCTAGTCTGAATCTTACGTGCTGAATACTTGCCTGGGAGGTTGCAAGAGCAGTAAAATCTGTTTCTTGTGTGATGCCTTGATTATTACTTGGTGCGAGAATCTCCACAGTGGGAGGTGGAGGGGGCGGTGTTGGCTCTCCAGAAACAGTGATTTGAGAATCAACAGGGTTTTTTGCGATGGGCTGCGCATCACTGTTTGCTAAGAGCAGCTCAGAAATAGTTATGGGAGAGCTCCCACTGGCTACTGCCTGGAACTCAGCACGAAACAACAATCCTCCGTTGCTCGACACGCCCTGTTCTTGCGTGAGTACTGCAATGAAATCATTTACTTGACCTGGGGTACTCGTGTCAGCACTAAAATTGGTGAAACTCTGATCTGAAAACAATGAATTAGCCATTGATATTCCTTGAAACTCAAGTATGGCTGGGTTGTACTGAAGGCTTACTTGAAAGCCATGAAGATTCGTGACTTGGTTAATAGTGAAATGCACAAACACTGTGTCATCAACCCCTATTTCTGTTTCTTGAGGCTCTGCGGTCACAGTAAAACCTGTGGGGGTGCTCGGAGCGTAGAGCACAGTAATCGTTGCCGTGATCATCAGAGCGATAAATGCTATAGTAAGGACTGCTTTTGATTTCACACCACTTTCACCACGTCAACCGTATATAAATATTTCTACGGACACGGAGCAAAATCGCAATCAGGAGCCACTCTACCCACCCAAGAGCCGTCAGGACACTCGCGGGCATCCATGGTGCACGCGATCATCTCGGGTTGCTCGCCTTCACACTCCCCAGGGACATGGTACGCAACATCTTCGTTTGAGCACGCAACACACGCGTTCCCATACGTCACGCCGTCACTTCCGCACACAGGATCGTAGTGCATAGTACAGATCTCGCTTCGCTCAACACACTCAGTGCGCTCAACCTCGCACGCACCTTGAGTGAAGGTATCCACTCCTTGTGCGCAGGCACTGCACGCATTTCCATGTGTTTCGCCGTCATCACCGCACACAGGCATGTATTCTCTGGTGCACGCTTGTGGTCGCTCATCAGGATGACACTGTCCAGGAGCGAGTAGCCATTGAGGATCTTGAGGAAGAGTTTCCTCTTCGCACGCACCAGGATTGTGCCCAACAACTGTTTCTGAGCGGCACGCTTCACACGCGTTCGAGTACGTTACTCCGTCGCTTCCGCACACAGGCATGTATTCTCTCGTACATACTTGCGGACGGTTCTCAGGGTCGCACTGCGCAGCAAACTCTTCTTGTGGACACTCGCCTTCAACAAAGGTGAATACATCGGGCTGAGCACAAGCAGCACACGCGTTCCCATGCGTTACTCCGTCATCACCACAGACGGGTCGATAGTCAAGAGTGCATACTTGCGGACGATTATCAGGATCGCACTCCCCCGGACCAAGCAGCCAATCGGCGTGCGATTGAGGCGGCGTTGTCGGCATCTCTTGTTGAGGAACTTCTTCGCACGCAACAAAAAGTATTGCGAGGACTGCGAGGAAGGCAAAGGCGTATTTCATACAGGTATTAGGACGAGAAAGTATATAAAATACGTGATGACTGCAACTTGCTTTGCAGATATACTGCGCCTGCTGTTATCGGTTCGGACCGATGATAAGGCCAATAGACACGAGCACTGCCAAGGTTGTCGCAGGATTTACGTGACCAAACACGCTAAACTCAACAATAAGTAAGATGAGCACAAGAAGTGCCACAACACGACTAGCAAGTCCCAGGGCGAGGACGGCGCCAAGTCCCATGCTTGCAATACCTAGTGCAAGTTGTGAGGACAACAGATCAAACCCGTGCCACACGAGATACGCAGCAAGCCCTATGCGAATAAAAAACAGCATGGTGCCAGTGCGAGACTCGAACCGTTGCATTCGTTGAAAAAGCTTTCGCGCACGCATAACACTACTCTGTTCCCAAGGATTTTTAATGGTTTGCACACAACACTTTTATACTCGCACGCGCGCGCACAGAGCATGCACGTAGAAGAATTCATGCGTAAAGTGTTGCTTGAAAACGCTCTTAAATATGATGGGGTGTGCAACCCCAAATCAGTGCTGGGAGCGGTCATGAGGGAATTTCCTGACTTGCGAGCAAATGCTGGGAGCGTGATGCGACAAGCAGGCGAGATCGCACAAGAAGTGAATGCGCTGTCCGTGGATGAGCAAAAAGCTCTGTTGGAATCGCTGGGAGGATCGCAAGCACCAGAAAAAGAGTATAAAGACCCTTTTCTTCTTGACCACCCAAGCCCTGTGTTGCGATTTGAACCAAGCCCGTCAGGGCCGCTGCACATTGGCCATGCGTTCACGCTTGGACTCAATCACTTGCTCGCTGCAAAAAATGATGGAAAACTGATTTTGCGTATCGCTGACACAAATCCAGAAAACATTTATCCGCCCGCATACGAGCTCATTGTAGAGGACGCGCAGTGGTATACACACAATAACATCTCTGATGTATTCATTCAGTCCGATCGCATGGAGTTGTACTACTCGTATGCTGAGCGCATGCTCTCAGCAGGATGGGCGTATGTGTGCACGTGCGACGCGGACGCGTTCAGAGAGTGCGTGGATGCAAAACAGCCCTGTCCGTGCAGAGACTTGCCCGTCGCGCAAGCACTCATGCGGTGGCAATCAATGCTCACAACCTTGCTCCCAGGAGAGGCTGTTGTGCGGATAAAAACAGACATTGCGCACAAAAACCCTGCGATGAGAGATTGGCCTGCTCTGCGCATAAACACGGCGACGCATCCAAAACAAGGGTCTAAGTATCGGGTGTGGCCGCTGATGAATTTCTCAGTATCAGTAGATGATATGGAAATGGGAGTTACCCACGTGTTGCGTGCAAAAGACCACGCAGACAATGCGAAGCGACAGGAATTCATGTATAACTACTTTGGAAAACCCATTCCTGTAGTCTATAACGTGGGCAGAATTAATTTTACTGACTTACAACTCTCAACAAGCCAGACAAGAAAACGCATTGAAGACGGCGACTTTAGCGGCTGGGATGATGTGCGACTCCCGTTTTTTCAAGCACTCAAAAAACGAGGGTTTACTGCAGAAGCGTTCTTGCGACAAGCACAAGAGATAGGAATTTCTCCTGCGGACAAAAAACTCTCCCAACAAGAGTACTTTACGAACATCGAAGCATTTAACAGAGACATCATAGACAAGCAAGCGGACAGAATATTTTTTGTACAAGACCCTGTCTTGATCACTATCCAACACGCAGAAACGATGAGAGTAGAAAAAGACCTGTATCCAGAGCTGCGAGCAGGAGGAAGAGTCTTTGAGCTAGGATCAGAGGTCTACGTGAGCAGAGAAGATATTGAGCAGCCTGAACACGTCTTATTTCGGCTCATGGACGGATACAACTTCTCCTCTGCGGACGGAGGATTTGTGTACGAGGGAGAATCGCTAGATGACTTTCGCAAGGCAGCACACAAACGCATGATCCACTATTTGCCAAAACACCATCCAACAACCCAGATCACCCTCGTATTTCCTGACGGCTCGCGAAGCGAAGGCATCATAGAGGCGCGCGCAACTACGTATCCTCCTGGCACGCTCTTGCAGTGTGAGCGCATAGGATTTGTACGTAAAGAAGATGACAAAACATATTACTTTGCGCACCGATAGGGCGCGGTTTTAAAAATATATGCGTTCCAGTTGCCACGCCAAGAGGCAGAATTCTGCTTCAAGAGACGCTATAACCGCAATGTTTTTATATGCGGGGGATGCAAAACCCTATAGGAAGCCTCAATGGCTTTACTAAAAAAACTCCCAACGGGGTGACAAAATTAAGATGGCAGACAACATTGTAGTTAAAGCAAAAATTAAAGACGTTGCAGCTGGATACAACATTGCTGGAGACTTTGCAGCAGCACTTGACAAACGAGTGAAGGAGCTAGTCAAAGCAGCAGCAAAGCGTGCAGAAGGCAACAACCGAAAAACTGTTATGGCAAAAGACCTTTAGGTCGATGCCAATTTTTTTTCTTTTTCTTGAATTTTTTCTCTCACAGCCGCAAGCCGCTCATGCAAGGCGCGCGCTTTCTCATGCTCACCAAGTTTCTCAAGATGTTTCTCAGCTCGCACAAGCTCGTGCTGAAGTGATCGCAGCACCTTCAACTGCGCGCGGCGCTCTCGCTCGCTCTGAAGATGCTCGTGAAACACTTTTTTTTGTCGCACAAGACGCACCCGTCGCTTCAAAGGGCTGCTCGTGTACCTGAGCCGTTCATACTTGTGTTTATGGTGTGCGACGACCAGGTGAGAGAATAACGTATTGGCGTGTGTCATCGAAAACTTCTCATTAGTCGTTTTCTGGATTTTTGAGGTGGTAAAGGCTGTGGATCGGGCTCGAGAGCAGACTCTAAATCAGGAGGAGGAGGAAGTGTGGGCATCTGCTCAGGAGGTTGCTGAACAGAAGCGCCCTCAGGCGGACTTGGCATTTGAGGAATTTCTGTGGAGGAAGGTTTTTTCTGCGCAAGATCTCTCACGAGCTCAGTGTCTGCTTGCGTAGGAGCTACCACTTCTGGCTGCGGCGCGGGAGGGGTCGCAACATCAAAGCTTGGCGGAGGAGGAAGGTCATCAGGAGAAGGAGCTTTGCGAGGAGGGTGAACTTCATCATGCATATTCACAAACAACGGCGGCGGCTTAGGAAAATCTTGTGCTGGCTCCTCTGCAACGGGCGGTTCAGGAATTTTTGGTTCACTAGGCGCTTCAGGCTCGGTAGGTGGTTGCTGTGTTATCTCTTGCTTTGGTGGTGCAGGAATTTTTGATTCAATGGGATGTTTTGGTTCTGTTGGTGGTTGCTGTGTTACCTCTTGCTTTGGCGGGATATCATCTGAAAAGGGGAGTAAATCAGCTATTGTGGGTTTGTGCGGCGTGGGAGCTTGCTGTTTCTCATGCTTTTTTTGCACGAGCTCAGAGAGCGTGAGTAATCCTTGCGCAATCTGCTCATTTTGAGCGATAACCAAATCCACTTTGCGAGAATCATGCGGAGCGTGTGTTGTGTAGGCCTCCGCAACTGATTTGTCGGCCTGCTCAAAAATAGTAATCAGATGCTGGATATGCCCGGAAAGTCTGTCTAGTGCTTTCATCAAATCAGCCGATGGTGGCTGGACGGGACGTGCACGCAACTCAGCAACTTCTCGCTTGAGCGCGTCAATATCTTTTTTAGAAACTATTTCGTAGTCGTCGCTCACCCTTTTTCTACCTCTACTCGTTGCATAAATAGTGATATTTAAAGCTTTAGTTTGCTTTTTCGTGTGCAGTAATCACGTCATCAATGCGCAAAATCATGCACGCCACTTCAGTAGCGCTACTGAGTGCTTGTGTTTTGATGCGCGTAGGCTCGACTACTCGCGCGTCCCACGCATCAACCACATTACCTGTGTAGACGTCCACGCCTGGCCATGTGTGCTGTGAACTTGCAAGGTCTGCAAGTACGTCAATGGGATCAAGACCGGCGTTTTCTGCGAGCGTTCGTGGAATGACTAAGAGTGCATCAGCAAACGCTTGCACGGCGAGTTGCTCTCGCCCAGAAAGTGTTTTTGCAAACTCTGAGAGTGCCTGCGCAACAAGCACCTCTACGCTTCCTGCGCCCGCGACAATGCTTTTTGTGAGTAGCACGGCGCGCAAATCTCCTAGGGCGTCTGTTACTGCTCGCTCAACCTCGTCAAGCACGTGAGTTGTTGCGCCTCGCAAGAGCAACGTGACTGCTTGTGCTTTTGCACACTCCGTCACAAATACTGCCATCTCTTCTCCAACGCGCTTTTGTACGACTCGCCCTGCGCTCCCTAATGCATCCGCAGTAACATCTTTTGTATCGGTAAGAACGTGCGCACCGGTTGCTTTTGCGAGCTTTTCAATATCGCTTTTTTTCACGCGACGAACAGCAAGAATCCCGTGTTTTGCAAGCTTGTAGGCAGCAAGATCATCAATTCCTTTCTGACAAATCACAACGGTTGCTTGCGTCTTTACTATTCGCTGTACAAGAGCATTCATGAGTTGTTCTTCCATGTCAAGGTATGCCTGTATTTGACTTGGGTCTTGGATGCTTATTTTCGCATCCATTTCCGTCTCTTGCAATTCAAGACTGGTATTCAGGAGGAGTATCTTGGCATCAGACACGTGTGTAGGCATGTTTGGATGAACTACTTGCTTATCTAAGACTAGACCTGAAATCAGCTCTGATGAGGAGCTGCTCTCGCCAGGAAGGGTGAATATCTTTATGTTATCAATAAGCACTTCATCTGCTGTGGTAACGTGCTTGGTTGCTTGCACGCACAAGGATGAGAGGTGTTGCTTTGCGCTCTCAGCTCCTTTTCCTGTCATGGCGGTGCTTGCAATGTGCTCAAGGAGCTCCTGATCGTCTGCACGGACGGTGCGTGAGAGTGTTTTGAGTGTTTGTAGGGCGTGCTCGTGTGCGAGGCGGTATCCTTTAATAATTACTGTAGGGTGAATTTTGTCATCAAGGAGCTGTTCTGCGTTTTTGAGTAGCTCGCCTGCCAGGATGACTGCGGTGGTTGTTCCATCGCCAATTTCATTTTCTTGTGTGCGAGCAATTTCTACAATCATCTTCGCAGCGGGGTGGTCGATATCCATTTCTTCGAGAATGGTTACTCCATCGTTTGAGATGGTAACGTGCCCTTGCGCGTCCACGAGCATTTTATCCATGCCTTTTGGTCCAAGTGTGGTGCGCACGGTTTCAGCCACTACTTTGGCTGCGAGAATGTTATTTCGTTGCGCTGAGCGTCCTTGTGTGCGCGTTGATGCGTCGGACAGAATGAATACTGGCTGTATGTGTTTCTCGCTCATGAATGGTATGAAGTGCGTTGTTTTTAAATGCCTTGTCGTAGAACACGAAAGGTTTTTATACTAATGTTACTCCTAGTATACAAAATCGTACATTAGTGTACGGGAAGGTGAATGCCAATGATGATACGAAAAAATCGACGCGCGGAAATGGGTGTTGGTACGCTTATTATCTTCATCGCATTGATTCTTGTGGCGGCTGTCGCTGCGGGAGTAGTTATTCAGACTGCTTCTAGTTTGCAGCAACAAGCGCTCGCAACAGGTCAGGCGGCTCGAGGAGAAATAGCAACAACAGCTCGCGTAATCGAAGTATCTGCGGTAGACGGCAGCGCAGGTTCTGTAGAGAACTTTAGTGTCCAAATGAAGCTTGCTCCCGGCTCAAACCCTATCAAGCTTGATGAGGTAACGCTCACGCTCAACACAGACGACACCACTACAACGCTTCAGTATGTGAATGATACGTCATTCGGTACGGACGGAACAGTGGGTAATTTCACGGTTACGTACTTGATCAACGGAACAAACCATCGCGAGGGAAACCTCCAACGTGGTGACGTTATTCGCGTAGAGTTTCAAGCTCCACGACAAATCGACGAGGACGAAGCTGTGCGCATCAACTTTATTCCAAAGATTGGTACGGCTACGCTGGTGATGTTTAACATGCCTGATGTCATTTCGACAGAGCGCGTCTATCTCTACCCTTGATTTCTTTTTTTTCTCTTTTTTCCAAAGATTTATATACTAAAACGTCTACGAGTATACTAATTAGTACATTAGTGTACTTATACAGGTGAATCCAATGTTTAACACAAAAAAAGCAGAAATGGGTGTTGGTACGCTTATTATCTTCATCGCATTGATTCTTGTGGCGGCTGTCGCTGCGGGAGTAGTTATTCAGACTGCTTCTAGTTTGCAGCAACAAGCGCTCGCAAC
>SKXU01000010.1 GCA_007128245.1 Candidatus Woesearchaeota archaeon | reverse complement strand
TCACAAGAGCACGAAATCCTTGTGCTCGCACCTTGAGTATTTCTTCAAGGAGGTCGTCAACTTGTCCTTTCGTTGGTTTTACCGTGATGTGCGGGTCAAGAAGGCCTGTGGGGCGAATAATAAGCTCTACCGTGTTCGCACTATTTTTTGCTTCGTACTCTGCAGGGGTTGCTGACACGAAGAGTGTTGTGGGCATGCGCTGCTCGAATTCTTCGAATGAGAGAGGCCTATTGTCATATGCTGATGGCAGGCGAAATCCGTGGTCGACAAGACTTTTCTTGCGCGCATAGTCTCCGTTTTTCATTGCGCGCACTTGTGGGAGTGTTTGGTGACTTTCATCAATGACGAGTAGCCAGTCTTCTCCAAAAAAGTCTATGAGTGTGTGTGGGGGGCTTCCGGGTGGTCGTCCTGTGAAGTGTCTTGAGTAGTTTTCGATGCCGTTGCAGTATCCGAGCTCGCGAATCATTTCAAGGTCAAAGCGCGTACGTTTTTGGAGTCGTTCTCGCTCAAGAAGGTCTAGTGTGGGTAGATGCTGTTCGAGTTCTTCTTGGATGCTCTCAAGTGCTTTTTCGAGTTTGTGCTCTGGTGTGACGAAGTGTTTTGCGGGAAACACAATGAATTCTTCTGGTCGCTCACGCTCTTCTTTGGTAATGTGGTCAAGTACGGTGATCCTGTCTATTTCGTTACCAAATAGTTCTATGCGTACGATGTTGTCGTCGTAGCTTGGTACGAGGTCTATGGTGTCTCCCTTCACGCGAAAGCGTCCTTTTTCAAGAGCGATGTCGTTTCGTTCATATTGCATGTCCACCAGTCCTCGTATGATGTCATCACGGCTTGTTTTTTCTCCTGTGCGTAGTGTTATCGAGAGTTCTCTCCATGCTTGCGGGTCTCCTAGTCCGTAGATGCAGCTCACTGATGCTACGACGATAACGTCTTCTCGGCTCATAAGTGATGCTGTTGCTCGCAGGCGAAGTGCGTCTATCACGTCGTTTTTTGAGCTGTCTTTTTCGATGTAGGTATCTGTTTGTGGAAGGTAGCTTTCTGGTTGGTAGTAGTCGTAGTAACTCACAAAGTATTCTACTTTGTTTTTTGGAAAGAGTTCTTTGAGCTCGTTATACAGCTGTGCCGCGAGTGTTTTGTTGTGGGCGAGCACGAGCGTTTTTTTCCCGAGCGCTTGTATGGTGTTAGCTATGACAAACGTTTTTCCCGAGCCCGTGATGCCTAGTAGGGTTTGTTTTTTTGCTCCGCTCTCATAGTTTTTAATGAGTTCTTTGATGGCTTGTGGCTGTCCTCCTGCGGGTGGCCATGGAGCGTTAAGCGAGAAGTCCATGGTTGAAAGAGTGCGTTGGTGTTTAAGTGGATTGCCCTTAGTGGGTGGTTTTTTAAATAGGGCGTTACTCCTACACAGTATGCAACGACATAATTCCAGAGGAGAGGCTTTGCTTAATCACAAGCGTCCAATTGGAAAGCGAGATTTGTCTATTGGTTCAGAGCTTGATCGTCTTATTGGTGGCGACTATACTCGGCCTCAGATGCGTGAGGAGTTACATGATCTTGCTGGCCTTTCCTGTTTTGGTAGTTTGAATCCCGAGGTACTACCAGGTTATCCTCTTGCCTTGCGCGTAGACCGACGAGGAGTGGAGACAGTCTATGTGCTCATGCGAGAAGGCGAGTCTTGGTCCTACAATACTCATCGACCTGATCAACTACATTAGACTTGTTCTTTACGTAATGATTCGTAAACTCGCGCACCAGTTTTTTCTCCCAGTACTTTCTGAAGGTCCTCTTTGCTTGCTTGCGTGATGCGACTGAAGGTCTTAAAGTGTGTGTAGAGGAGTTCTTTTCGTTTCTCTCCAAGCCCTGAGATGTGGTCGAGCGCGCTGGCAGTCATCGCTTGTGAGCGCTTTTTTCGATGATAGCCGACTGCTTGTCGGTGCGTTGCGTCTCGTATCCGTCTGAGCAGCAGTAGCCCTTGATCTGTCTCGTTCAGTCGCAGGGGAAAGGAGAGTCCTGGCACATAAATTTCTTCTTCTTGTTTTGCAAGCGCGATGACTGGAGTGTTTCTTGGCACGACGTTGAGCGCTGCTTGGAGTTGTCCTCGTCCTCCGTCAATAACCACGAGGTCTGGTAGAGGTTCTTTTGCGTATCGGCGCTCGACTGCTTCTTGTATGCCTGCGTAGTCGTCTTGTTGGGCTCCTCGAATAGCGTATCTTCTGTATCCTGAAGGGTCTGGTTGTCCGTTACGGTAGCGAACACTCGCTGCTACGGTGCTTGTTCCTTGGAGTGTTGACACGTCAAAACAGTCTATTACGCGCGGCAGTACTGGTAGGTGTAGTCGCTCTTTGAGTTGACTGAGTGCGGTATTTGTTTCGTGTAGCGCGTCTTGTGCATTTTCTTGTGCGAGGTCTAATAAGCGTTTTTTCTCTCCTCGTTGAGGTTGGGTGATGTGTACGCGCAGCTGTTGCGTCTGAGTAAAGTACTCTTCGAGCGCGGATGCGTTGGTAAGGTCGTGTGTGATAATTTCTGTGGGTGGAAGAGTTTCTTTGTAGAGTGCGGTGATGAAGGTGTCAGGTGTGTTGTGTGCATCAAAGTGGTATTCTTGTTTTTTTTGTATGACTCCTCGATGTATGGTGATAACGACTGCTACCGCTTCTTCTTGGTTGTGTGCGAACGCAATAACTACTTGGTCGTGCGTTGTGTGTCTCTCAACGACTTGTTTGCGCTCAATCTCGTCTATCGCACTAAGCGTGTCTCGTAGTTCTTTTGCTCTCTCATAATATTGTGTGTGTGCTGCTGCTTGCATCTCTTGTGTGAGTGTGCTGCGTAGCTGCTCTGTTTTTCCTTCAAGAATCGCTTGTGCTCTGCGTACTCGCTCGTTATAGGAGTGTTTGGTATCGTGTCCCTCGCACGGCCCAGCACAGTTGCCGATGTGGTACTGCAAGCAGACTTTTTTAGGAAGCTTTCTGCACGTCCGCAATTTGAATGTCTTGTTGAGCGTTACAATAATTGCTCGTCGTGCTGAGCCATCCGTGTATGGTCCGTAGTATGTTCCTGCTCTCTTCTTGTTTCGAGCAGTAAATATGCGTGGATACTCTTCTTTTGTCACCACAATCCACGCGTAGCGCCTGGTGTCTTTGAGTTGTATGTTATAGGGTGGTTTGTGTTGGTTTATGAGTTTGTTTTCGAGAAGGAGTGCCTCTACCTCGTTTCGTGTAATAATATATTCGATGGTGGTCGCCTTTGATACCATTAGCCGTGTTTTGTCTGAAGTATGCTGTGAGAAGTAACTACTCAGTCTTGCGCGCAGATTCTTGGCTTTTCCCACATAAAGCACTGTGTTGTTTGCTAAGAAAAAATACACTCCGGGTTTTTTTGGAGCGATTCTCGCTTGTTGGCGTATCATGTAGTCTTGTGGTGCATCCATAGTTTTTTAAACCTCTGCGAGTCAATTGCTCAGAGGTGAGACATGCATAAAGACCTTATTGTTATTGGTGCAGGCGTGGCTGGTACGCGACTAGCGGTGACTGCTGCTCGTCAGGGTGTGGAAACACTTCTTATTGGTTCTGCACTTCTTGATGGCGCTTTGTGTAGTGCGGGGAGCGAGTCAACACATAGATTATATCAGGAAGTAGTGTCAGGGAGTACGTTGGCTGAAGCGTTGCGTGCAGTTCGCGACGAGCAACAAGCCACTCGCTCGCTCGCACACAAAGCACTGCAATCTCTTGAGCACCTCACGTTTGTTTCTGGTTCTGCACGGTTTTTGAGTGCGCGCGTGGTGGAAGTTGACGGCACGCAATACGCTGCTGACCATATTGTTGTTGCGACGGGTGCAAAAACCTTCCTTCCTTCTATTCCTGGTATTGATCAAGTTCCTTGGATGACTCCTGATTCGCTAGCAAAACAAAAACGTGCACCTAAGCATTTGATTATTCTCGGCGGCGGAGCACTTGGTTGTGAGTACGCAAGTCTTCTTTCATTGGCTGGGGTGAAGGTCACTCTTGTTGAGCGAAACGCACACATTGCTTCTTCATTACCTGAGGATGTACGGTCTCGTCTCGTGTCCTCTCTTACTGCTCGCGGAGTGCGTATTATTACTGGGGTCGCTACTACTGGTGTTTCGCACAAAAAGCAATTCTCGTTATCTTTGTCAGGCGCGGATGTATCTCGCATTTCTGCAGACGCGTTGCTCCTGGCCACGGGAAGAGTGCCTCAAACAGAGTCTTTGGAGTTATCACGAGCAGGCGTGAGCGCTGATGGGAGAGGATTTATCACTGTCGATGCACGTTTGCGCTCCACGAACACGCATGTATATGCCTTGGGCGAGTGCACAGGCACTACCGGTAAGGCTGCAGCATTTTATCAGTCGTGGATGATCTTAGAGCACATCTTTTTTCGAAAACGCACACAATTCTCTCCTCAACACATTCCTTGGGCGGTCTACACGGAGCCCATGGTTGCAGGAGTGGGAACGCTTTCTTCGCGTCACAAATCCTTGACTGCACAAAGACAGCAGTACGCGCGTGTGGCCATCAATAAAGGGTCGCTTTTAGGGGGCGTTGTTATGGGCGCGGGAGCGGATGCTGTAGCAAACGAACTGTCATCTTTGATGCTCATGGGGTCTGGGGCTGAGAATGCGTTGCGGTCTGTTCCGCGCCTGCAGGGTTCTAGTTCTGAAATCCTGAATTTTCTTTCGTAATAACAGCAGAAAAGTTTAAATACTCTCGACCCGATTTTTTCTTTGGAGAGGTCATGCGCGTGTGCGCGCGACTAGGAGAGAGTAACTATGCGTAAAGGAGAAATGGGTGTTGGCACCCTTATTATATTCATCGCCCTATTATTGGTGGCTGCTGTGGCTGCGGGGGTTCTTATTCAGACTGCAGGCAGTTTGCAACAACGTGCTTTGAGTACGGGAAGTCAAGCTACTGGGCAGATTGCTACGAGCGCGACAGTGCTTGAGGTCTCTGCTGAAGACGGAACAAACCTTGCTGGGGTAACGAATTTTTCTATGATTATGAAACTTGCTCCTGGTAGCGAACCTATTCGCTTAGAGGCGGTTACTATGGCCCTGAGTACGGTGGATTCTACAACTACGTATCTGTACAGTGAAGCATCGACTGCTACTGTGAATCCAGCAACGAATAACGGAACGTTTATTGTGGAATATTTACAGGAAGGGGTCAACAATGACGAGGGTCTCTTGGTGCGAGGCGACGTTGTGCGCATTGATTTCTTGGCTCAAGCAGCTATCGGTCAACAAGAGGACGTACGCATAAACTTCATCCCTCAGATTGGCACGCCCACGCGGATCGTGTTTTCAACGCCTGATGTGATGAGCACGCAGCGAGTGTTCTTGTATCCATGAAGTTTTTTCTTTTCTTTCCGAAAATACGAAAAACTTTATATAGTGGTTTTTTGATTAAGCTATTTGGAGTGACATTACATGAATAAAAAAGCAGAAATGGGAGTAGGAACACTGATTATCTTTATTGCACTATTATTGGTTGCAGCAGTGGCTGCGGGAGTACTCATTCAAACCGCTGGTAGCTTGCAACAACGCGCACTAAGTACAGGAGCTCAAGCTACGGGTCAAATTGCCACGAGCGCAGTAGCCCTAGAAGTTTCTGGAACCGACGGAACAAGTAATCTTGAAAACCTTGAGATGATCATGAAGCTTGCTCCTGGAAGTGAGCCGATCAACCTGGATGCGGTGACGATGACACTGTCAACTGCAAACACTACGCAGACGTTTACTTACTCAGGAAGCGACGCAGGGTCTGACACGGAGTTTGGTGTTGACTACTTGCAACAGGGAACGAATGCGCAAGCTGGCGTTATTGTCCGTGGAGACGTTATTAACGTGGTTTTCGAGTCAGAACGCGCTCTTGAGGAAGGAGAGACTGTACGCATTAACTTCATCCCTCAGATCGGAACTCCTACAGTAGTGATTTTTTCACTTCCTGACGTGATTAGCACGGAACGAGTCTACTTGTATCCATGAAAGCCATAAAAAAATTTTTTTCTAATTTTTTTTCTTCTCTTTTCAGAAAGAAGAGTCAAGTAAAGCTGGGTCTGTACGGCCCTCCTAATGGAGGGAAAACAACTCTTGCTAATCGTATTTGTGAGGATTGGCTTGGCGAAGAAATGGGCTCTGTCTCTGCCATGGCTCACGAGACGCGTGAAGTCACTATAAAAGAGCAAGTAACTATCAAAGCAAAAGATGGTCGCGAGCTCTCATTTAATCTCGTAGACACTCCTGGTATTGCTACAAAAATTGATTATGAAGAATTTTTAAAAGCAGGAATTAAGGAAAAGGATGCGAAAGAGCGCGCTAAAGAAGCAACAAAAGGAGTTATTGATGCTATCAAGTGGCTTGATGACATGGACGCAGTAGTTATCGTTCTTGACTCTACCAAAGATCCGTACAGTCAAGTAAATATTACTATTGTCGGCAATTTGCAAGCGCGCGATATTCCTGTTCTTCTTGTAGCAAACAAGATTGATCTCAAAAAATCTGATATCAAAAAGATTAAGGCTGCGTTCCCGCAGTATGATGTCATTGGTATTTCTGCAAAGCACGGTAAAAACATCGAAGAGTTTTACGAAGCATTGTTTGAGGTGACCAAATGAGCCTGACACTACAATTCATCCCGTACGCAGAGATTGAGCAGCTCGACTCAAAGGCGCGCATCAAAAAGCTTTTGGACGCAGCCAAAAAAGATAAGATAGTGCTTTTGGAAGGACGTCTCACAGCAGAAGAAGAAGCGCAGCTCATCCAAAAGACCATGGCGTCAATTAACAAGAAGTTCAAGGGGATTGAGCTTTCTGTGATTTATCCTGACGCAGGCAACAACGAGTTTTTTGCTAAGCTCAAAAGTCGCCTCGTCAATATCTTGCTTGGCAACCGCTCAGGACTCACTATCATCGGTCCTGCAAATGTCGTCAAAGAAATCAAGCAAGACCCTGATAAGATTCAGCTCTTAACACAATAATTTTTTATTCTCTTTTCTTTCCTATCATGTATGCCTCACATTCATGAACGCATTGATTTTACGGTGCAACTTTGGATCGTCTACGAAAACAAGGTGTTATTGCGTTTTCATGAAAAATTTCATGAATGGCTCGGAGTAGGAGGGCATATCGAGCTTGACGAAGACCCTCTTCAGGCAGCTCACCGAGAAGCTCAAGAAGAGGTTGGTCTTTCCGTGACTATTCCTGGCGATCCACAGTCAAGAAATTATCTGCTCACAGAGCTTCCTGTACCGAACTTCATGAACAGACATCGTATTAGTGATACGCATGAGCATATTGGACTTGAGTACTTTGCGCTCGCAACTACTGATGTTCTCATTATTCCTGACACGCATGAGAAAGCAGAGTGTCGTTGGTGCACAAAAAGCGAGGTACAAGAGCTTTCCATGGATGAGCGCGCTCGCAGATACGCGCTCGCAGCACTTGATGCTCTGGGCAGCAAACCTATATAAACTCAAACTACCACAGCAATTACATGCCCCACCAGTGCGTGCAATGTAACACGTTTTACGATGATGGATCAAAAGAAATCCTGTCAGGGTGCTCCTCGTGTGGTGGGAAATTCTTTTTTTTCGTGCGCGCATCACAAGTAGATGAAGCAAAAAAACGTGCGAATGCGCTCTCAAAAGATCAAAAAGAGCAGATTGAGCGCGACGTGTTTGACCTTATCGGGGATGAGTTTGACCGTGATAAGCCCGTCGTGCTTGACTTGGAGAGTATTAACATTCTTGGCCCTGGAAAGTATGAACTAGATCTTGTCAATCTCTTTACTGATAAACAGCCTCTTATCTACAAGCTTGAAGACGGAAAGTACATGATTGATATTCTTGAGACGTTTCGTCGCAGAAACGAGTAATACATAAAGACACGCTCCTTTCTCGTGGTATGTATGTAGATATTCACTGCCACCTCGACGCCCTCAGTAATCCACAAGCAGCGGTGTCTTCTGCTGAGGAGGCTGGGGTGTCGCTTATTCTTACGAACGGGCTTCATTACGAGAATAATAAGGCCGCTTTGTTGCTGCAAGAACAATTCTCTGTGGTCAAAGCCGCTTTGGGTTTGTATCCAAACGACGCAGTCACGCTCTCAGATGAGCAGTTATCTTTGGTGTATGATCAGATTCGTGACCACAACCCTGTTGCGATTGGCGAGATAGGTCTTGATTATCATCATGACGCAACGCAAAAAGAGCGTATGAAGAGCGTGTTTACTGAGGTGCTCGCTCTTGCTGAAGAGCTCAAAAAGCCTGTGTTGGTGCACAGCAGGAAGGCGGAAGCGGATGTGCTTGACGCGCTCTCTTCTTTTTCTGTGGTTGCTAATCTGCATTGTTTTGGTGGTTCGCTAAAGCTTGCTCGGCGGGGGATTGATGCAGGGCATTATTTTTCTCTTCCTACGAGCGTGGTGCGCGCAACCCACTTTCAGCGCCTGTCACAAGAAGTTCCTGCTGATCGTCTCCTCTCAGAAACTGATGCTCCGTGGATGTCCCCGAATGATTTGCCTAACGAGCCCGCAAATGTGCTTGTTGGTGTTCAGGCGATCGCTGCTGCTCGTAAAGAAGTTCTTGAAGATACGCGCTCACAGATTTTTATGAACTCAAAGCGCTTTTTATCCTATGAAGAATAAACAGCGCTCCTGCGCTGAGGATTCCTGCGAGTGCCGCCCACAGCACTGGTTGAGAGCGATGGGTGGGGATGACGCGAGATGTGGCGGGTGCCTGGTGGACGGCTACTCGCACAGGAATGGCTGTTGCAACGAGCACGGAGTCTTCTCCTGCAGGGTATGCGTACAGGTATGCCGTGTAGTTGTCGGTTTTTGTGTGTGGAGCGATTCTTGCTGATAACGTCAGATGCGTTGATCCTTGTATTGACTGCTCTTCCTCAAGACGCAGTGGAGCGCTTGTTGAAAACATCACGTCTTGGGTGCCCGCAGCAAGGATGTTGAGCTCGACCGTTTCTCCTGGAGCTCCGGATACATCCATGCTTGGTGGATACAGTGCTAAGGCAAGAAAGAGCCATATCATGCGAGTACTCCTGCGATGATTATCTGTCCGCTGTATTGGCCTGCGGGCACAAAGCTTGCGGTGGTGCGCACGTGTATGGACAGTTGCTGTCCGGGAGCCAGTACTACTTCGTGCTCTCGTATGTCTCGTTGGAGTTCGTATTCAGCTCCATTAATGGAGTAGTATACTTGTCCAAGCAGGTGTTGCGCTCTGCGTGGAGGCGTTCCTTTGATGTGTAAGTTCACTGCGCTCCCTCCTGTGTTCTCAATGAGTATGGTGTTGTTTGCTGCCCTGTTTGGCATGATTGTTGTTTGCACGTTGTCTGGCACGCGGATGCTTGCTGCAGGAAGGATTTCTACGTATAGCGTTTCTTCTATGACGTGCTCTTCGTCTTCTACGCGTACGGTTAGGTGTGTTGTTTGTGCCGTTATCGGAATGAGCCCTGTGAAAACTGTTTGTGTGGCGCTCGTGTTGCCTTCGAGTACTACGTCGTTTACGGTGACTGTGGTGCTGTGCAGCGTGTTATTATCTCTGACTGTGATGTTCACCCAGATGTGTCTTCCGTTTGTAAGAGGGAGCAGTTGCACGTGTTCTCTATCAGGAAAATCGTCTTCTACAGCGATGTGTATGATCTCAGGAGGCGTGTTTAGTACGTCAAAGAGGAGTGTTGTTCCTTCTTGTTGTTGCGTGGTGAACGGGAGGAGTTCCGCAAAGTCTGCGCTGTTATTGCCTGTATCTTGTGTTCGCACAAGCGCCATTCCTTTTTGTACTCCAGGGTGTGGGATTCCAAGATACACTTCTGTGTTGCCCCATCCGACAGTATCAAGTACTTCTCCTTCTGGCGTGGTCAGGCTCACCCATCCTCCTGCGTTAGCGAGTGTTATTGGTTGTTGGTGGTCTGCGTCCGGCCAGCTTTGATTATCTTTTTGCTCATCCCATCCGGTGTAGGTTGATAGGTACGTCCCAAAGGGCGCGATGATTCCTTGGAGGGTGTGGTCTTGCGGGCTTGTGCGCGTTGCAAGCCGATACCCTGTCAAGTCTATAGTGTTTGCTCCCGTGTTGTGTATAAGCACGGCTTCAGACCCTCTGCTGTTAAACGGGTCGTAGTAGACCATGTCTATACGAAGATCTGCGTTGGCGGCGACAAACAAGAGTGCGATCAGGAGTAGTGTGTATCTCATGTATCGTGATGCGCTGGCGCTTTTTAGGTGTGTTACTGCGGGTGCTGCGCAAGTTCTTATGGTGTTTTCGAAGATTTTTTGTCTTGGAAAAAACTCTACCGGCTGTTTTATATAGCAGATTCTCATTTACTCAACTATGATTATAACCATTGACACGGACAAGGAGCGTCCTGAACGATTGCGTGCTGTTGCTCGCTTTCTTGAGTCGTTAGCCGGCAGTGAGGCTTCTGAGCCTGTCTCTGAAGAACTCTCTTTTTCTGAGGAAGCATTCTCAGCAGTCTTTGATGAGCCCGAGCCTAAACGTCCTGTGCGTGATGACTCTGATGATTTTCGGGTGATGCCGTATTAATGCCATTTGAGTATTTGCCCCACACTGCTGACGTGAAGATTCAAGCAGAAGGATCTACGTTGCAGGAGGCGTTCTCTGATGCTGCACGGGCGATCACGCATGTCATGACGGAAGAGAAGATTCGCTCAGAGCTCTCGTTTCCTCTGTCCTTGGAAGCTGAGACGAAAGAAGCACTATTTTTTGATTTCCTCTCAGAGATTATTGTGTTGTTGGATACTGAAGGACTCTTTGTGTCTTCGTGCTCGCTAAACATCACTCGCTCTCACCGCCACTGGACGCTCTCTGGAGCGGTGTACGGTGACGAGGCTAAACGCTATGCGCGTCACGGCGACGTCAAAGCACCGACGTATCATGACCTTATTGTTGAACAATTGCCTACTGGTCGCTGGCGTGTGCGCGCAACGCTTGACATCTAAAGATTTATTATT
>SKXU01000069.1 GCA_007128245.1 Candidatus Woesearchaeota archaeon | reverse complement strand
TCACCAGCAAAGAGCAAGGAAGAACGAAAGTGTACTCCCTCACAAAAAAAGGCAAAGCAAAAGCGCAAAACACCCTTGCGCACACCGAAGAACTCCTTGGCGAGATTGTTGAGCGAATGAAGATACTTGATACGCTCATGGACGACGACCTTTCAGTGCCTATCGCATTTCTTACAGAGCTCAAAGAAGGAAACAACCCCTTCCTGCCAATTACCAAAGCATCAGAGAACATGAAGCACGAACTCTACCGACTCATGAAACAAGAAAAGCTTGGCATTAAGGCGAAAGAGATAAACACCATCCTCAACGCAGCAAATAAGGAGCTTAAAGCGCTATGACAAAAAAAAGCAAACCAATCATTGAACTCAAAGACGTGTGGAAAACGTACAAGATGGGAGAGCAAGAAGTACACGCGCTAAGAGGACTCAACCTCCAAGTGCGAAGCGGAGAATTCCTTGCAATCATGGGAACCTCAGGATCAGGAAAAAGTACTGCGCTCAACCACATAGGAGCGCTTGACATCCCCACAAAAGGAAACATCTACCTTGACGGAGTAGATATCGCAACCCTCACAGAGTCACAGCTTGCGCAGATACGAGCAAAAAAAATAGGTTTTATCTTTCAACAATTCAACCTCATACCAACCCTCACCGCGCACGAAAACGTTACTCTCCCACTCATCTTCCAAGACGTTCCGGAAGAAGAAAGAAACGCGCGAGCAAACGAACTCTTAGAACTCGTGGGCTTGAGCGAGAGAAAACACCACCTACCAAGTGAACTGTCAGGAGGACAACAGCAACGAGTAGCGATCGCACGAGCGCTTGCCACCAAGCCAGAAGTCATCCTCGCAGACGAGCCCACAGGAAACCTGGATACAAAAACAGGCGACACAGTAATGGACTTTCTCAAAAAACTACACCGAGAAGAAAAGCGCACCATCATCATGGTCACTCACGACGAAGAAACAGCGCAACACGCTGACAGAGTAGAATACCTACGAGACGGACAAATACAGGAGAAAAAATCACGATGAAACACACACCGATAACAATCGTGCTCGCACTACTCGTGCTCGCACTTGTGCCGCTTGCGGCAGCCCAGACAACGCCAACATCAAACCCTGTGCAAGTAAGCTTGCTCAGCTACCAACCAATACCTGCTCAAGCAGGCGACACGCTAGACGTACAACTAAGTGTGCGTAACAGCGCAACAAGCCCTGCTCAAGGAGTAGAGGTAGAGGTGGTCTCAGGAGGAGCGTTTATTGCTGAAGGACGAACAACTGTTTCAGCAGGAACAATCCCAGCGCTCAACTCATTTACAGCACGATTCACGGTACGCGTTGAAAGCACGGCAGAAGCAGGAGACCGCGCACTCCAAATACGCACGCGGCAACAAGGACAAGACTGGCAACAACGCACAATCACCATTCCTATTGTTTCTCAACAAGCAGCAATACTTATTACTGACGTGACAAGCGAGAACATGGCCCCTGGAGAGACAGGAACCCTCACGCTACGCGTCGAAAACCTTGCGGACACCACGCTACGAGACATTATTGTGCGACTTGGAACTACAAACACCCCATTCACCCCAGCTCAAAGCGCGACACAACAACGCATCAGTAGTCTCGCTCCCGGAGCAGCACAGACAGTAACGTACAGAATAAACACGCAATCAACCGCAACACCCGCAGATGTAGCGGTACCAGTAACGATGCGCTACCTTGATTCCGCAGGAAACCAGCGAGAAAGTGATGACACGATCAGCATTCGAGTACACGCACCTGCACGAACAGACGCGTATGTGGATAACGTTGAGCGGCAAGGAAGCGACGCAATAGTGCGCATGCGCATCGTGAACATGGGACTGTCAGAAATCCGCTTTGTCACCGCACAGATCGAAGATGGAGAAGGATACACTGTACATCCGCAATCACGAAGAACCTACGTGGGAAATATTAACAGTGACGACTGGGAAACAGTACGCTTTACCATCACACCCGAACAAGACGAGATCACGGTACCCATCACGTACACCTTCTTTGACGCGTTCAATCAAGAACACACCATCACGCAAGAACACGTGGTACGCATCCCCAGCCAAGATAACGGCTCAGGAGCAGGGCTTTGGATTGTCTTACTCGTGATTGCAGCAGTCATCGGCACGATTGTGTACAAAAAGCGCAAAAAAAAGTAAGTGCTAAAAGACAGTTTCACCTACGCGGCGAGAAGCCTGAAAAAGCGACGACTACGGTCATGGCTGACCATCATCGGCATATTCATAGGAATAGCAGCGGTCGTCGCTCTTATCAGCCTCGGACAAGGCCTTGAACAAGCAGTTATCGGAGAGTTCTCAGGCCTTGGAGCAGACAGAATCACTGTCTCTGCCCGCGGAGGGGGGTTTGGGCCGCCAGGCCTTGGAGCAGCAGTCACTATCGACCAAACAGACCTGCGCGTGGTGCAACGAGCACAATACGTCGAAGCCGCGGCAGGACGTCTTATTCGACCAGCCACGCTCACGTTCTCAGGACAAACACTCAACGTCTTCATCGCAACATTTCCTGATGACAGAAGTGAGCGAGCAGTGATTGAGAACTTTTTTAGCACAGAAGTATCCACAGGAAGATTCATCGAGCCAGGAGAGAGCGGAGTAGTCATAGGAGAAGGCATTGCGACAAACGCTCGACTCCCAAGAGAAATCGAGGCAGGAAGAAACATACAGATAGAAAACAAGACCTTTCGCGTAGTAGGAATACTTGCAAGCCAAGGAAACCCACAACTCAACGGCGCAGTGTTCATGAACGAGCAATCAGCACGCGAAGCCCTCAACATCCCCACAGAATACTCAATCATCGTCGCACAAGCAACAAGTGTTGACGAAGTCCCACTCGCACGAGAGAGCATACAAGACGCTTTGCGAAGACACCGAGGAGTGCGTGAGCGGCAAGAAGACTTCACAGTACAAACACCAGAAGACATCTTAAACACGTTCAGAAACATCCTCGGAGTAGTCACGGGAGTACTAGTCGGCATAGCATTCATCAGCCTCTTTGTCGGAGGCGTAGGAATCATGAACACCATGTACACCGCAGTGATTGAGCGCAAACGAGAAATAGGAATCATGAAAGCAGTAGGCGCAACAAACGAGCGCATACTCACACTCTTTCTGATTGAATCAGGACTGATAGGGCTTACAGGAGCAATTATTGGAGTACTCCTTGGAGCAGGATTTGCAAAAGCAGTAGAGCTCATCGCAGCACAAGCACTCGGGCCAAGCGTGCTCGTCGCAGCAACACCGCTGTGGCTCGTGTTCGGAGCACTCACATTCGGATTCGTGGTAGGAACACTCTCAGGAGTGTGGCCCGCAAGAAAAGCAGCCAAGCTCCCACCAGTGGAGGCACTACGATGATTGGACTGCTAAAACTTGCGTGGGCGAACGTGAAAAACGCCAAAGTGCGCTCACTCCTGACGATTATAGGAATCTTTATTGGCATCACCGCAGTCGTCGCTCTGATCAGCCTCGGACAAGGACTGCAAGAAAACATTAACGACCAATTCGCCCAGATAGGCGCGGACAAACTCTTTATTCAGACAACACAAGACGCCTTTGGAACAGCAGGAGGACAAATCACTCGCCCACTCACTGACCGAGATATGGACGTGATTAGAGGCGTGCGAGGAGTAGACCTTGTGGGAGGATACAACATACGCACCGCAACAGTAGACGTGAGCCAGCAACGACAATTCAACTTCATCATCGGACTGCCTGTTGACGAAGCATACGACATGCTCAGAGAATCAACCACGCTTGCACTCTCAGAAGGACGAGAACTGCGGGACGGAGACCGTGGACGCATCCTCGTCGGACATGACTATACCCGAAGAGAAGTCATTCAAACGCCTGTAGAACTCGGAGACCGCATCACCATCAATGACGAGCGATTCACCATCGTAGGGATTGTTGAGCCAGCAGGAAACCCTCCTGATGACCGATCAGTATGGATGACCCGAGAAGACATGGACCGACTCGTAGGGCTGGGAGATGATGTAGAAGCCATCGTAGTACAAGTACGTAACGAGCAAGAAATTCTTCGCGTAGCAGAAGATATCGAGCGAGCACTCCTCTCACACAGAGGACTTCGAGAAGAAAACAAAGACTTTACGGTACAAACACCACAAGAACTCCTTGACAGCTTTGGCACCATTCTGTTGACCGTGCAAATCGTGCTCATTGGGATAGCGCTGATAAGCCTGCTGGTCGGAGGAATAGGGATCATGAACACCATGTACACCGCAGTCCTTGAGCGAACAAAAGAAATAGGTGTGATGAAAGCCATCGGCGCAACACCAAGGCAAATACAAAGTATCTTCTTAATAGAAGCAGGTATCCTTGGACTCATGGGAGGAGCAGTGGGGGTACTCCTCGGACTAGGCATAGCAAAAGGAATAGAGTACGCCGGACAAGCGGCGCTCAACACAGATTTTGTGAACGCATGGATCTCCTGGGAGCTTATCGCCGGATCACTCGTGTTCGCAATGATCACCGGAATGGCATCAGGATACCTGCCCGCACGAGCTGCGAGCAAACAAAACGCAGTTGAGAGCTTGCGGTATGAGTAAGAAATAAATACTCCAACGCCCATAAAGTGGTATGAACGGTGAGGAACGGTTTTTTTCTACGAAACTACGGGAATTACGTCAGCAAGGAGAAACCTCGCTAAATAACGCACTACTAGCAAGCCCATGGGCAGATAAAACACCACACACATTCAAACAAAATCACTTTTTACAATCAACAGCACCTGCAGGTATCGTCGTAGGAGTGTTCTTCTTGATTATCAACCCAATACTTGGATTCGTATTGATCGGGATGGGAGCGTGGGTGTACAAAATGACCCTGACACCCAGCTTTGTGTTGTAGCGAAACTATTTTATAGCGCAGAACACACAAATCAATATATGAGGCGAGTAACTGTTTGTCCATCCTGTGCAGGAACACGTATTGTGCATGACACAAGCAATCCTCTCGAAGGACCATTAGGCCTTCCAGAACGACTCATGTGCAAAGATTGCGGACACATCGGATACACATTTCCCACCATGCCTGAACAAGAAGTAACCACGTACAAAAAACACGCTTCCACCAAGAAAAACACGGCCGTTGACGTATCCTACGGAAACTTTGCTGTACGCGCACTCTGGAAAGTAACCAGCCCGACCTTGTTTGTGCTCGGAGCAATAATACTATTTGCTCAACCACTAATAGGATCAGTACTTATGCTAGTTGCCACAGCCATGATGTACATCACCTACGTGACAAAACGCTCCTTAAAACCAGAGTAATCCTTTTATACAGACAAAAAATAGCTCACTGTATGGGCCCGTGGTCTAGTGGCTATGACGTCGCCTTCACATGGCGAAGGTCGCCGGTTCGACTCCGGCCGGGCCCAGACCCAATTGTTTTGAGTATCCGGCGCACCAAGTAATCGTTGAGTTCAAATTATCAAAAGCACTCTAGCACATATCGACAAAGATTTATAAAACACACAGCGTTTCGTTCGTACATAGCGCGGTGGGGCAGCCAGGAGTGCCCGCGGGGCTCATAACCCCGAGGTCGGTGGAAGGTAACTCTTTGTTGAGTGCCTGCCGAATTCAAATCCACCCCGCGCTATAGCTGGGAATCCTGGCGTTCCCAGTATTTTTCTTTTCCGTACATAAGTAACTTGCTTGTGTGTTTAGGATTCCAAAATCCGATGTGCTCCATCCAGCAAGCCAGTTGAGAACGTCCATTTAGCTCTAAACGATTAATCACCGTAGGCTCCTGCCGGCGATTATGGTTTACAGGATAATCATATATCGGCACCGGCCTTAAGCCACATGAGCGCATTACCCGCTCTAACTGCTGCACAAATTCCTTCGTTTGAGAAGAAAGTGTTATCACAGAGTAATATGGTGTTTGTGTGTATCGCTTTTTGAAAGTAAGACAACCATCTGTATCCATAACACCTCGTAAAAAAGAAATACGCAAATCCTGTGAAGAACACACTACTTTGGGCACACGCAACGATGGGTGCTTTCTTCCCGAAGGCAAACCTAAAGAGAGTAACTCAGTATACAACCGTTTAGAGTACACAGTAAATCCGTACGTCTTTGATGCATCGTGTAACTTCGGAAACACCTGTACACCAAACTCTGAATAAAACAATGGCTTGAGAACCTCATCATAGTATCGGGTCTCGTCACGAGGATTTCCCACGCACTTTACTGAGTACTCATATTTGTGTGCTCGAAAACGGATGCTGCCATCCCCCGCCAACACCCCCAACAAATATGCCTTGCGCTCAGAGATCATAAAACCACTACTGTACACAGCTTAAAGAGCATTTTCTGCGCATGTCCAGTGCAGTCCCGAAACATTTTCGCGAAACAAGGCAAATCTTCGATCATCACACGAGTATTTCCAAGAAACAAGCGCGAACGCACTAAAAAAGAATTCTCCACACAGACTACATGCACCCGAAGACGAGACAAACACTCAGCGAAATATTGCATACCCAGTCTATCCCAGGGAGAGACGATCTGCACATCGCACGCAACTTTGAGCGACTTCGGAGCGTGCTGGATGCAGTCCGGCACACCCCAGAGCAAGAAGAAGTATATGCGCACGTCCACTTTTATTTAGAGCAAACAGCCAATCGCGCAAGTAGATTCTTACTGTCACCGCAACTCACAAGCAGCTCGGCGCGTCAAGGGCTTTTTGCTATACGAGATCAGGCCATGACGACCATCGAAGAATATTTTCTTCAAGCACCACCACAGGATCAACTCATTGTGTCAGGTAGAGGACATAGCGCTTCAAGTGCTGTAGGAGAGCTGTCCCCAAAACCGTTTAAGCACATCCCCTACAGCGTTGTGCGCATACCAGCAGGACACAATAGAGAAGTATATGCGCAACTGGCAAGGCAAGGAGGCTGCCAAAAAGAAAAGCGCTATCACGTCCGCCCTCAACAAAGCACAGGATCACATGAATGGCCGCTTAAGCTCGTGTGCGCCCCACAAGCATGGGATACCACACGAGGAGAAGGAGTGCGCGTTGCAGTACTTGATACAGGAGTTGATTACACACACCCAAGTCTTGCTAATCGATTCACACAAAATAAAGGATACGACTTCATCCACAACACCCCCCAGCCAAGAGATGATAACGGACACGGAACGCACGTAGCAGGAAGCATTGCTTCAGAGCGTTTTGGCGTCGCTCCCGACGCGACGCTGTATGCGCTGAAGTTTCTTAATCAGCACGGCAGCGGAGGAGAAGTTGACTTGCTCAGAGCGCTTGAGTGGTGCTATGACCACAACGTCAATATCGTCAATGCAAGCTTTGGGTCATCACACCCCTCGCAAGCAGAAAAAGCTGCGTGCGACTTTCTTGCAAAAAACAATATCTTGATTGTTGCAGCAGCAGGAAACGATGGAAATACGAAGTACAGCTATCCAGCAAGTTACGATAGCGTCGTCTCAGTGGCAGCAGTTGATAAACACAAAAAGCACGCGCGATTTAGTCAAGCAAACAACCAAGTAAACATCGCAAGCCCTGGCGTGGAGGTGAACAGCTGCTACCCAAACAACACCACGAAATACCTCTCAGGGACAAGCATGGCAACGCCCCACGTCGCGGGCGGCGCAGCATTAGTATTTGCTCAACAACCAACATCAGGGTACGTGCGAGAGGTGCTGGACGTGAGTGCGGAAAACCTTGGGGATGCGCATAAGTTTGGCTCAGGGCTTTTGCGCTGCGACAAAGCAGCTCAAGTCGCGCAGCTTCACTCGAGGTGGAAACAATGATTCCTTCAAACCTAGAATCCATTATTGAGAAGAATAAGAAATCTCAGCTCATGCAAAAGTTCTTTACCGGATCAGCAATCGGTGCAGGCATTGCGGTCAGCCTGAGCATTTTTATTCTCAAGCATGACATTAACAAGAACTACTTTGAACTCTCAAATCGTATCACGTACGTAGAGCAACGAACACAACAACCAAGCCCTCCCGTACAAATACATATCTATCAGTCAGTTCCCGTAGTTGATGCCTGCATCAGACAGCAAGAAGGAGTGTATCAAGTACGACCATGTTAGACGATAAAGACACACAGATCCTCACGCAGCTTCGCAGAAATGCTCGGGAAAAACTCGTCGATATTTCCAAAACCACAGGAATTCCTCCAAGCACTATTCACGAGCGACTTCGCTTGTTCAAAAAACAAGGTTTGCGAATGGTGAGCATATTCAATTATCCTCGCATCCACACACCAATTCACTGCTGGTTTGTTATTCGCACAAAACATAAGCAAGCAATGATCGAGTACTTGCAAAACACTCCGCACACAAACAACTTGCTTGTAGTAAGTACTTCTGCGGATATCATTGTTGAATGCATTTTTTCAACATTCAAACAACAGCACGAATTACTTGAGGACTTACACAAAAAAGGACGGGTGCAAGTGTACCCCGTCATAGAAGATATTGGGCGAGAACTCGTGTGTCCGACGCAACTGCTCTCTTAACCGGAACATATATAAACCAAAAGATAAGACGAAGTATGATACGATTTAGTGATGCGCACAGCAACAGGAATTATCATACACACCCCGCACATAGAACTAGTGCGAGACAGTCGACTAGTAGGAGTACTTGAGTACGAGTGGAATAACGTACGCCTAACCGCTAGCACACTCTCAGTGGTGTGTGAAGAAACAGGAACACTTCAACCAACAGAGATCCAAAAAGGACTCGGAGCACTCCTCAAAGGAGTTCCACGAGGAGGCTTCGGCGTGTTATGGGAACGAGAAGACCTACAAAAACCGTACTTACAACAAGCGTTCACAAGTTCACTGCAAAAAATATACAGAGGCTTTTACAACCCGCTCAAACGAGAGTACGATGCACAAAGACGAGGAGAAGAACTCGATCACGCCCTCGCTGAGTGGAGACGATCACACGTCAGAGAATACGCTGCATAAGCACCAGGTACTTAAAGCAGCAAAAGCTTCTTGTGATGTGGCAATCACAGAAGACGAACTACAAGATTTTGCGCAACGCATCAGACAAGCAAGCCGCCCACTCATCTACTACGATGATGACGCAGACGGCCTTGCAAGCTACTTGCTCGTACACCACGCAAATAGGGATGCCATTGGAGTGCGGTGTGGACGAGGACCAGAAGTAGACGCGGAGTTTACGCGTAAAATACACGAAAACCAACCAGACCTTGTAGTCATTCTTGACAAGCCACGCGTATCAGATGAGTTTTTTACGTCATACAACACCCCCACCCTCTGGCTAGACCACCACGACCCAACAGCCTACAAAAAACGAGGACACGTAACCTACCTGAATCCTCGCGTACACAATGACCACGATAACAGACCAACAAGCTACTGGGTATGGCTTGCACTAGGAGGGCCTGTATGGATTGCAGGAGTAGGAACCACCGCCGATTGGCACGATAGCCTGCTAGTAGATGTGCGGCGAGCACACCCAGAACTTCTTGGAAGAGTAAGAGGAATAAAAGGCGCACTCTATCGCTCGCCACTTGGCGAGCTTGTAAGAATTTTTAACTTCTCTTTGAAAGGAGCGACAAAGCATATTCGTGGCTGCGTGAACACACTCAAAAAAATCGAACACCCAAAAGAACTCCTGACAGGAAACACTCCAAGAGGAAGATTCATTCTAAAACACGTAAAACCAATACTGGTCGAGTATGAAGAGCAACTGCGGCAAGCACAACAAACACGCTCACGAAAAGGAGTGTTCGTCCACATCTTTAGCGCACACAAAAACTCGCTCGTCGCAGAAGTAGCAAACGAACTTCTCGTGCGAAGAAGAACCCCTCTCATCATCGTCGGAAGACGTACAGGAGGAGAAATAAAGTTTAGCATGCGCTCACACACCCGAGACCTACCACCGATTGTTGAGAAAGCACTCCAAGGAGTGGAAGGATATGGAGGAGGGCATCGCGACGCGTGCGGAGGATCAGTGAGCGAGCGCGACTGGAAGAGGTTTATCGCGCAAGTGCGTAAGCACGTTTAGAACTTTAGTTGCGGGCCGCCCATGCGAGACATCATCTTCTTCATCTTTTTCTCGGATCCTTTACCTTTCATCATGCGCATCATCTTTTTTGATTGCTTGTACTGCTTAATCATTGCGCGCACTTCTTTTTCTGGCTGACCAGAACCTTCAGAGATGCGCTCGATCCGAGAATTATTGATTTTATCAGCTTCTTCAAGCTCGTGTTTCGTCATTGAATGCATGATGTGCTTCCATCGCTCAAGAGACTCTTCTTGTGCCGCAAGGGCTTCTTTAGGGATTTGTGCTGAGCTCATGCCAGGTATCATCTCAAGCATTTTTGTGAGCGGACCCATCTTGCGCATCGCAGCCATTTGCTCATGTAAATCAAGTAACGTGAAATCTCCTTTCAAGAGCTTTTTTGAGATATCTTGCGCTTGCTCTTCAGTCATCGCAAGCTTTGCTTTTTCTAAGAGTGCCTCAAGGTCTCCCATGCCAAGAAGCCGCCCAACAAAATTCTTCGGCTTAAATTCTTCGAGAGCATCAATTTTTTCTCCCACACCAATAAACTGTACTTGTGCTCCTGTGACGGCACACGCAGACAGAGCGCCTCCTCCTTTTGCTGTTCCGTCAAGCTTTGTGATGATAACACCAGTAACTCCAACGGTGTCGTGAAACATCTGTGCTTGCGCCTGGGCTGATTGACCCATGTCTGCCGCGATAACAAGGAGTTTGTGGTGGGCATCGACTGCTTTGTCAATTTCTGTAATCTCAGACACAAGCTCTTCACTAAGCGCGTCGCGCCCGGCAGTATCACAAATGATGATGTCGGCATCCTTCATTTCAGGATAAAACGCCTGGTAAATCTCTGCGGGATTATCAGCTTTAGGGTCTCCAAAGACAGGAACATCAATTTGCGCTCCAAGCTGCTTTAATTGCTCGTACGCAGCAGGCCTCCACGTGTCAGTTGAGATGAGAGC
>SKXU01000022.1 GCA_007128245.1 Candidatus Woesearchaeota archaeon | reverse complement strand
CTTGACGCATACGTGGCGCAAGACGACAGAGGAGCAAGCATCGCACTCATAGGACCCGAAGACACTCCCAAAGCGCCCATCGACACATACACGCACATTCTAGCACAAGCACTTGCAGCACCAGACGCGCTCGCCAAGTTCACGACGAGCTGTGCTCGCAATCACCTGTACGCACACACATCATCACTGAGTTGGACCGGCCAAGACGCGGTGCTACGACTTGTTGCAGACCAACACTTTATGTACCTAGGACTTGCCACCCCACTACGCGCCCCCCAGATAAAAAAACTCTTTGACGCAGTGCGCTGCTTAGATGCGTACGCATAAACACACTTCTTAGAAGTTACAGGTAACGTTTAAATACTCAGTTTCGCGAAACACCCGTATGGTTGACGAAATGCACGGCGCACACCCAAGCCACCCAGACAATCACCCGCATCGAGCACACCACCCGCACGCACGATTCATACGCACAGCATGCGCACTCTTCACCCTCTTCGTACTCTTGATATTCGTCCTTATCGGAACACTTACCAACGCGCCGTTCGGAGCAGCACTGCTCAGCTTCGTACCCGCACTCCTGCTCGGAGTAGCAGGCGTTGTGCTGATTGACACAGACCACTTTGAACTCCAATACCTCGCACTCGTCCTCGTAACCCTCGTAGTCATTGTAGGGGTGGTGCTGTACTTGTTATTCCCAGACGCTGACGTACTGGCAACAAGCGCACTCAACATCATCCTCGGAGCAATACTCCTGATCATTCTTGCGCACAGCCACAAAGACCCAGAAAACAGCAAAGTCATCGTTATAGAAAAAGAACAACAAGAAATACCTGATCTCGTAAAAACAGTAGAGGACCGCTGCAAAGCAATCAACTTCGTGATTGGCAGAGTATACCGCGTAAACACAGGAGCGCACGCACGCCTGCGAGACAAGATCAAAGTACCCTCTGACTGGTACAACGACCTCACACAAGCACTCCAAACACCAGGAGAAGAAAACGTGGTGCACGAGATGGTGATTAAAATAAAAAATCGTCTCGAAGTCATGCTCCAACCAGAAAACGTGGTCTTCACAGAAGCAGAAGTGCGCAACCTCAAAAACCTGGATAGAAACCAAGAAGGATCAACACCCATCCTTGAAGTACTGGCTGAAAACGATTCTGACCCCGTGCAAGGATATCACAAAGCAGCGATAGAATACTGCGAACTCCTAATCGAAAAAATTACTCATCAACAGTAAATAACGTGCTATCACGCACCACAAACAACCCAAGACGCGCACCACAATCAAGCCAACCATGCGCATAATTTAATGCTGCAAACGCGAGCACAAGATCACCCTTCTTCGCAAAATGCTGAGCGTCAGACACATACCGCGAAACCATATCCAAAATAATCTCTACAGAAGCAGCGTCAACGACAGGAGCGCTTTGAGCCATGTCAAGCGCACGCTGAGTCACAGAAAAATAGTGAGCAAGCTTCTCATCAGATACCACATTATTCATGAGTGTGAGAAACACACAACAATTTTTAATAGTTAGCGAACAAAAACGAGTCCTTTATAAACAAAGAATGTTCCAGCAAGGTATGGGACGGGACGTGTTGGGAGGACAAGCAGTACTTGAAGGAGTACTCATGTTTGGGAAAGGACGATACGCCGTCGCAGTACGCACACCACAAGGAATCGAGCTCGAAAAAGGAGCGCTCCCAAAAGTATCGACAAGATTGATACACACACCATTTATCCGCGGACTCGCAATACTATTCGCAACATTTTTTGTCGCGATAAAAGCCATGCACTTCTCAACAAACCACGCTCTTGAAGACGATGAAGTAGGATGGGGATTGCTCGCAGCAGTCGTCTTGGTATCACTAATTGGAGTAGTGTTCTTACTCGCAGTACTCCCGTTTTTCGTGGCAAACACCTTCATACCCCCAGAGAGAGCAATACTGTTTAACGTGACAGAAGGAGTGGTGCGCATCGCAGTATTCTTCTTATACGTCGCAGGAATTAGTCTCATGCCAGACGTGAGGCGCATGTTCAAATATCACGGAGCAGAACACAAAGTAGTGAATGCGTATGAAGCAACAGGAAAGCTCACCCTCACACAAGCAAAAAAAGCATCTGCTCTGCACCCGCGCTGCTCAACAAGCTTTGTGGTACTCATCCTTGCAGCAGCAATCATCCTCTTCGCACTCATCCCACCAAGCTTTCCGTGGCTACTCGCAGTAACCCTGCGGCTCGCACTCTTTATACCACTCGTCGCGATAGGCTACGAACTCCTCACACTCACCGCAAACCACGCAACATCCTGGTGGGCAAAACCAATCACCTGGAGCGGATACCTCGTACAAAAACTCACGACTGCGGATCCTGAGGACGAGATGATTGAGGTGGCTTTGGAGGCGGCACGTCACGTAATTGCTCCACAAACCACTCCGTAGTCACGTACTGCTCATACGGCTGCTGATCAATACGATTACGAAGCGGAGTAACCTCCTCTTGTTGCGCAAGAAGAGACAAGATAAGCGTGGCCTGCTTTGCGCGCACCATGCGAATACGAATAGACTCGCGCAAAGATTCAAATTCGCGACGAATAACAGCGAGCTCAGCAACTACTTCTTCGTGTACGTCCTTGCGCTTCGCAGTAATATCTGCGTACACATCAACAACTTGGTTGTGGCGCTCCTCAACATCCTCGACCTTATCAGCGATGTCCTTGAGTTGACCAATGGGTGGTGTATCCATACACGACACAAGCGCACAGACACCTTAAAAGAACTCGTATTCTCTTTAGCGTGGTGATAAATGTTTAAATACGCTGTTTTAAGTCTTTGACCAGGGGAAACACATGAGCTTATTTCGAAAAGTACACGACAAATTATTCGTTGATGAAGGAAACATCCCTCCACCACCTGCGCCAGGACACGCAGTACCGAAGATGCCCGCGTACGACGAGGCAGCACCACGCATTGATGAGCACCAGATACGCGAGCGACCCATGCGCTCAGAAGGATTCCCGCAAGGACTCATGAGTGCTCAAGACAATATCAAAGAGCACCCCGCACACGACACTCCGTTCTTCACACAAAAACCACGCGAAGAACAAACGAACGTGCCGGTCGTGCCCACGTACAATCCTCCTGCAAAACAAACACAGAAACGTGCTGAGGAGCTCATGCCCGCACAAGAACCTGCTGAGAAACCAGAGTCTGCAGAACCCGCGCAAGACCCTGTAGAAGAGCCTATGCCTGCTCAAAAAGAACCTGCCAAGCCACCAATGCCTGTGCAAGACCCTGTAGAAGAGCCTATGCCTGGTCAAAAAGAACCTGCCAAGCCACCAATGCCTGTGCAAGACCCTGTAGAAGAGCCTATGCCTGCTCAAAAAGAACCTGCCGCACCCACAGAAGACTCTGCAGAAGTTCCTAAAAAAGACCCTGTAGACGAGTCTATGCCCACTCAACGCGTTGACACGCCAAAAAAAGAACCTTCACAAGTAACACAACCACCAACCTTTCACCTTTGCGACGGACGCGTCATCGCAGGACCAACCAGTCTCGCATTCGTAGCAGAAGACATGACAGACGACGTCTTCTCACACCACGTGACAAAAGAAAAAAACGATTTCGCAACCTGGATTGAGCAAGGACTAAACGACACGGAACTGGCGGCCCGCGTACGCACAGCAACAAACCCACAAGAACTCCACAGTGTGCTCACCAGCAGAAAAACCGTGTCTGAAGAAACGCACATGCCACTCCCGGAGCTTCCTGAACCATTCTCAACACTCAAAGAATCACTAGACAAGGTACGTGAAGAACTCGACCAAGCAAGCAAAGCACGAGAGGATATCGAAGCACAAAAAACTGCTCTTGAAGAGCAAGAAAATGATTTGCGCAACCGACAAGAACAATTTGCTCGCACACTAGAAGAGTTTGAAAAAGAACGCGAGCACACACGACATATTCTAGAAGAAACTGCGCGCCTACGAGATGAGCTACGCAAACGACACGTAGAACTCGCAGAACTCGCACTAACACTTGATGCAGAACAAGACCGACTCAAAGCAACCTCTCAGCGACGCACACAACTCAGTCAAGACGTGCGAGAAGACACCTTTGAGAAGATGGCACTGCAACCAAGCGGGCCAGCAGACGACATACACCACATCCTCGAAGCAGTAGAGAACGCGCACAGAAGCCTAGTAAACAACCAAATCGCGCAAGCACGCGCGCTCTACTCGCAAGCACGAGAACTCTTTTACCAAGCACACATGCCAGAAGAAGAGCGCAGAGAACTCTACAATCTTATCAGAGAACTCTACACCGACATCGAACTTACACGGATGGGATAGAAACTCGCACGTGCAAGCCAGTAACTGAAAAACGCGCTTTAGTAAACAATTCAGTAACCGCAATACACGCCTTTATATGATTAGACACGCGACACACCACCATCTCACCGCCATACAACCCCATGAAGGGAATGAGATGATCAGCCAAGTGCTCATCAACTACTCCACCACTCTCAAGACGCTCCTTGAGCGTCTCAGAAACAGTCCTTGCAACTACGTGCGTAGGAGTGTCAGGATCAGCAACCATGTCCGCACCGATACACGCATATGACGCTCCATCATGCTGGCGCACCACGGCAACGCACACAAAGCCCGGTGAGAGAGACTGCACATACGCGTTGCGCACCGTCACCGGAACGCTAAACGGCTCAAAAAACAATCGACAATCACGATCAAGCGCCTCCAACGTGTTATCAGCCATGAGCTCGCGAGAAGCAGTGTTAAACACCTCAATACCCTCCACCACGCCAGGATGCAAACGCATAAGCGACTTCACATCTTTTTTGAGCCCAAACGAGACAGTAACTTCGCCGCCGCCCTTCGGATAAAACCCTCGACGACGCAAATCAACAGAAGCATGCCCGAACTGTTGCAACGAAGGAATAATAATGTGCGCAAAGTAATCAAACGAAGGACTCCACTTCACATCAGTGCCTCCATGCACGGTAAACGAGACCTTCTTATGATGCATCGCACACAAGGAGAGTGCCTGCGTGAGCAACGTAATACTGCCAGCCGTGCCGATGTGCACAGAAAGATTCTGAGGAGTGTACCCGCGAGGAATAAACGTCAACTCGGTCGAGCCCAGATGACCGCCCTCAACATCAGCATTACACAATATCTGCATGGTACGCACCGCCTCAAGATGCTGCGCCATCAACCCCGGACGCGGACGAGCATGGCGGATGTTTATGATACGAAATGGCTTATTCGTGTGCGCAGAGAGCGCTAAAGCGGCGCGAATAATCTGACCTCCGCCCGACAACATGCTTCCATCAAGATGAATCATGCAAAAAGAAAAGACGTACATCTATAAGAGCTTTTCAGAAAAAAAGGAAGAAAAAAAAGAAAATTATTGTTTCGGACGCTTTATTGCTAAAGGAATAACGTCCCGCGCGTATTCAATCTTCGCAATCTCGATAGGGTTGTAATGAATCTTCTCAAGCTCTTTTTGTGAGAGCTTGACAAGCAGCGGAGCTCCTTGACTAATCTGTAAAGCCCTACTCCCAATCAGACGTGCTTTCTCAAAAACCGTGTGTTTCATTGAAAATGCTTACGAAGGTCTTGTGCAGTGCTCACGCCAAGATCGAACATGTGCTCGATATCCTCAACGGTAAGCGGACCCTCGCCTCCTTTTTGTAGTGAACACAAGTGTCCATTAGCCAGCGAACCAATAGTCAGCCGCGCATCATACGCGCGTTCTTCGACCTCACTAGGGTCGATGAGGTATTGGTCAGCGTACTTAAACACCGTGACAGCAATTGGGAGCTCGTTGAGCGGAAGCTTCTCATCAGAAAGTTCTTCAAGCAACGGTCTGCCGTCCTCATCAAGCTTAGGAAGACGAGCGTCTTGCAAAGCAGCCATTGCTGCAATCACTCCGAGATCAATCATGTTTCCGTCATAACTGACAGGCATGAGGTCTACTGCGACAAACCAGATTTTTTCTCCTTGCTCAATGCACAAACCCTTCAGATCCATAGCTTTTGATTCTCTAATAGTTCTGTCAACAACGCGAGCCGCTTCGATAGAGTCAATTCCAGGAGGTCCTCCTTCGAATTTTCTATGACTTAATGGCAACATTTCAGTAGATACCATAAGGCTTCCTTCATCAGGGGTGTCCGGGTAGGGCGCTCCCACATCAATCTTTACTCCTGCAATAATCTCAGCATTACCCGCTTTTACGCGTGCTGAGCCGTGAGAGGTGCTGGACACGCCATACTCAATCTCGATGTCACGAAATTGTGTGAGTGCTCGTCCATCTCTACGAACGCCTTTTCTGAGTGCGTCGTGAAAGTTCTTTTTCATCGTGTCGTTCATTGTTTTGCCTCCGTGTATTTCTTGGCAAGGGCTTTCCATTGGGGGCTGTCAGCAGGGTATCGGTCAAGCAGTGCTTGTCGTTGTACTTCAGCCACTTTAGCTACGATGTCTCGTCCTGTTTTGATCGCGTTAAGCACGAGCTTAGGATCAGTAACTCCATCCATTTGCAGAAGCGTTATTTCTCCTGTTGAAGGAATAACTGCGAGAGGAATGTCTGCGACTTCACCCTTGTGATGCTCTTCTACTCCGTCAAGGTCAACCACGATTTCTCCGTCAAGGTGGCCTACCGCAAGGGAAGCTACCATGTCCTTCATCGTGATACCTGCGTCAGCAAGAGCGATAGCAGCCGCACAGATACCTGCGCAGCGACTGCCCGCGTCCGTTTCCGTGAACTCAACGTGCACGTCAACGACGGTGTTCGGGTAATCCTCAAGTTGCACTACGGGCGAGAGAGCGTTTTCCATCACCATACTAATCTCTTTAGCGCGCCTGTTCGGCCCTGGTCTACCTCTGCTACCAGGTCCTGAGAACGGCTGCATGTTATAGTGGCATCGGATGACGCCTCGCTTAGGGTCATGAAGCTTTCTTGGATGAAATTCTTGTGGTCCATACACTGCAGCGTACGCCGTAGAATCTCCAATCTTAAAGAATCCTGAGCCGTCAGCTTGAGGAATCACGCCTGCTTTGGCAACGATAGGTCTTGGTTCATCCCATTTTCTTCCGTCATGTCGTTTAACAGCCATCTTACTCAACCTCCCTACCAGTTACTTCTTCAAGGAACTCTTTTACTTGCTGTGTGAGGCCTGCGTGGTGACTGTGCTCTTCAATCATCTTAATCGTGTCAAACGCGAGACGCTGCATTTTTGGTTCTCCAGAAACCCAGACAACACCGTTTTGTCCGACCATTACGTCGCAGTCAGTGCCTTTCTTAATCATGGTAACCATGCTTCCGCGCTTACCAATAATGCGAGGAACCTTTGAAGAGCTTACTTCAAAGACCATGCCGCCAGTAAGCTTTCGCAAACCAGGTCCGCGCACGCTGACGTCAACAAGGTTTTGACTTGTTACCTGCGTAACTTTACACACAAGGTAATCTTCAATAGCAAAGTATCGTGTTAAGTCCTCGCCTTTCTTGATGTATTCATTGCTTGCTTCAGCAAGGCTGAGCACTGCGTCGTACATGGTGTTTAAGTCCACGCGCCAGCCGCTCATAAGCACGTCAGAGATGCGCCCAACCACTAAGTCGCCTTTTTGTGGGAGGTAGCGCCCTGCAAGAGGGATTGTTTTGAGGACTTTTCCGTCCACTTGTGCTAGTCCGAGCCTGTTTGCTCGTATCGTTTCGTTGAAGCGGTAAGTTCCTTTGCTCGGCAGGTAATCAAGACCTGTCGCGAGTACTTGTCCGGGAACTACGATGCTTCGTTCTTGTATATGTAGTTCTGATGTCATATTCTATTTCCTTTCTTGTTTTGATATTTCCACGTCTCCGTGGGTTTTACTTGACAACTCATCAACTAAGTCGTTGTATCGTCCCGCAGGCACTTCAAGCTTTACAGCCAGGCTTCCATCAGAAAGCCAATCCTCTTTTTGGAGGGTGCCGTACTGCTCAAATACTCCATAGCATTTGGCAGCATGGGTTGCTGGGAGGTGAATCTCAGCGATGAATGTCGTGAATTTAATGGGGAGGATGGGCTGGAGTGCTCGCACCACATCCTGCACTTGGTCTTGCGCAGACTTATACTCGTCAAGTCGCACACGCGCCTCATCCATTGCGCGCTTTACGCGCTCGAGCGGATGCACAATCCCTGTTTGTGGATTGATAGCATTCATGTGAATGATAGACGCTACTTTGTTGCGTTTTTGCTCGCGCAAACGCTCACGGTGCTCGTGCGTGAGTTGGAGCTCTCCTTGATCCAAGATAATCTGAGCCACTTTTGTCGGTTCAGACGTGCCAAACAAGCTTTGCATGTGCGCTTCAGAGGCGAGCTCGCCTTTTTTTGCGTCAGCCATGATTTTTTCTGCTTTGAGCACGTCTTTGAGATCAGAAATCTCTCCTTGCTTGTAGCGCACAGCAGCGTCAGGGTCAATGACTACCTCAAAGGTCTCACCGCCTTTTTTTAGGCGGGCAACGTTTACTGAGAATCGTTCTTCATCAAACGTAGGTCCTCCGCGCATCTTACAAGTGCTCCTTAATAGCGTCTTTTTCAAGTCGCTTAATCGTCATGTCATGGTTAATGTAGGCGCAGTCTACTCGGTCAACATCAAGGTCTTGGCCAATAACCTCTTTGAGAACACTAATTGCGAGCTTAATCGCTTCTTGCACGGACAACGACTCTTTCCATTGCTCACGCAAAAGATTCGCTGCTTCCTCGCCTTTCTCGCCAATAGCAGTGGCGCGGTACTGATTATACACGCCAACAGGGTCTACGTTGTAGAGCTTTACGCCATCCTTGTCAACGCCACCAATGAGCATGCTTACTCCAAACGGACGATACCCACCACTTTGCGTTGTGAGTTGCATAAGACTTGCAAGGTCTTTTACGATACTGATAACATCAATAGGGCTGTCAAACGTGATTTGGTGCTGTTGTGCTTGTGCTTGTGAGCGCTCAACAAGGACTCGTGCGTCTGGGATGATTCCTGATGCTGTTGCGATGATGTGCTCATCTACTTCGAATATTTTGTCTACGCTCTCTGCGATGATTAGGCTGTCTCCAATGCGTTTGTCTGTGACGAGGACGACGCCGTCTTTGCACGTCACCCCTATCGCGGTGCTTCCTTGTTTGACGGTTTTTTTTGCGTACTCCACTTGAAGTAGTCTTCCGTCTGGTGAGAACATTGTAATTGCTCTGTCGTATCCCATCATTTGGTGTTGTGATTGTTGCATGGTTAATTCCTGAGTGTGTGTCTTGCTGTTTTCAGCGTTCCTGTGGTGAGCAGGCTGTGTTTTTGTGTGTGCACGAGTGTTGCTTTGAGTTGGTCGACGTGGGTGTGTGCAACACGAATAATTCCTGTTGTGTGTGTTCCCTCAACAGGTATCAGTCCTGCCTTAGCAGCCCCTACTACTCCGAATAGTATTTGGTGTGCTGATAGAACTTCTTGGTCATTTCTTGGTGTGTACACCACGTATCGTTTGCGTTCTTTGCGTGCTGGCCTAATCTGTGCCATAAAAAAGCGCCTCTGTTCTCGTGCTAATCACAGGGAAGGGAGAGTGTTTTAAAAAGGTTGTGTTGGCAGTTCTTCGAAGTACACACCAGCATCGCGTCGCTGCGCGCGGTACGGGGCAAGACCCGCATCACCAACACTCATCAAAGCAGACGGCGGCACAAAAAGCCCACCCTCAGAACGCACAAAACCACCAGGAGGAGCTGGACGCACCACTCCAGCAACATAATCCCACGGATTTCTCCACGAGCGATCAGATGAGGGAAATGGACGAAACGGACGCCCATACGCCTCCCAACCAGCAACACCAAACACATGAGCAAGCAACAAAGACTCAGCATGAGACTGAGCAAGCTCAGGAACAAAAGGATCAGCAAACTCAGAACGAACACCAAAAGGAGGAGTCAAAAAATAACACGGAAGATCAGCAGAACGAGTTCGAGAAGTACAATTAATCTGACCAGGAACATCATCCAAAGACAAACGACTATCACGATAACCCATATAATACGACTCAGACAACAACTGAGCAACATTACCAAAAGGAACATGCAAACTAGACCAGAGCATAAACAAACCACCATCAACCAAGCGAGTATCAACACCCGCTCGAGGACGTTGCAAACGATACACCAAATCATAACCAGGCTTAGCTCCCAAAGTTGCAGGCTGATTCTCAGGATAACCAATCGTGTCAACAGCACTCAAAAAAGCATCCAAATCAGACTCCACACGAAAACCAAAAAAACCATCAGGATACGGACGAAGACCAGCACCCAAAGCAGAACTCGTAAACAACCGCTCAATAATAGACTGATACAAATAAAAATGTCCAAGCTGCTCAGAAGACAACGGATCAGCAACAAAAGGAGACTCAACACGAGAAACAGGATTAAACAACAAATTAGTACGAGGACGACGAGGATCAAACGTCACAAAAGCACCATCAACATCAATCAACTCACCAGTAGCCATATCAGGAATAGGAACACCACTACGATAAGCATTATGCTGCATAGACAACACAAAAGGAATATCACGATCAACAGTATACCAAGAAATAACCTGATCAGACAAACCAGAAACAGAAACAGAAGGATCATTAGCACCAACAGGAAAACGACCACCACCCTCAACAACAGCAATACTCACATGATACTCATTACCAGAAGGCAAACGAACCAAAGCCTGCTCACCAACAGAACGAGGAGTCAACAACACATCAACAGACTCAGGAACAGAAAACTCAGCAACACCCAAACTATCAACACCAACAGTAGCAAAAAAACCAGAACTCGTCTCAACATCCAACTCCAACAAAGGATTAACAACACCAGGACGCAAAAAATACTCAGAAGAAACACGAAATAAAACACTATCAGGAGGCAAACCACGAACAAAATCACGAGAAACACTACCAGAACCAAAAACCTCACCAGAAGAATTACGAGCACTACCAAAAGCAGAATACTCAACACGCACAGAATCACCAGGACCACCAACAACAACAGTATCAGAAACCTGAGAAGAAGGAGAAACCCACAAACGAGAAGAAACACTATCACCACCAACACGATACACAGACCGCAAACTATCAACACGAGACTCAGCATCACTAGAAGCAAAAGGAGAAACAGAAAAAACAGCAACCTCATCATGAGCAACAACAAAAGGACCAGAAGCAGAAACACCAACAGATAATGAAGGAGCAACAGGAGGAGGCGGAGGAGGAGGAGGCTCAGTAGAAGAATCACCACAAGCAGCCAAAGCAACAGCTAAACCAACGCCAACAGAACGCAAAGGACTAAAACGACGCTTCAT
>SKXU01000063.1 GCA_007128245.1 Candidatus Woesearchaeota archaeon | reverse complement strand
GCGCACACGCTTGACGTGATGGCGTTGTCTATGAGGAATCCTTCGTAGATTGTTCCGGTGTAGTAGTTGAGTCCTCGCGCCAGCGTGGGGTCAAAAGATACGTGTGCTTGCTCTGACAGGTACGCAAGCACTTCTCGCAGTTCATCTATTCCTTCATGCGATCCGATGTGCTCTTCGATATGTTTGAGTTTGCCGTTGTCTGTACCTTCTACTGTGAGTATGGTAAAGAGGGTGTCTATTTGTTCGTGTGACGCAATCCTTGAGAGTTCTGCACGCACTGCTTCTTCTCCTTGTTTTGCGAGTTTATCGATTGCAATGATTGCTTTATGACTATCTGCGATGCCTGTGTGCGCAATAATTGCTTTGAGAAGCTTGACGTTATTGACTTTGAGAACATACGCAAATGGCAGTGTTGCGAGAATATCGGACGCTGTTTTCATGCATTCAGCGTCTGCGAGCATGTGGCCTGATCCTACGATGTCTGCGTCGCATTGCCAAAACTCTCTGTAGCGTCCAAGTTTGAGTGGTCCATCTCGGTATACGCGTCCTATCTCATATCGTTTGAATGGGAGTTTAAGGTCTTTGTTTTGTGCAACAAACCGGCACAGTGGCACGGTAAGATCAAATCGTAGGCCGAGTTCTCGCTCTCCTTGGTCTTGGAGCGTGAAGAGTTCTTTCATTACGTCCTCGTCACCTTCAAATTTGAATGTGAGGGTTTCTTTGCGCTCAAGTATGGGTGAGGCGAAGGGTGAGAATCCGTGTCTTTCGAACGCTTCTTGGCATCGTCGAAAGAGATCTTGTCGTATAAGCTGTATCTCTGGAGGAAAGTCTCGCACTCCCTTCGCTAATTCCATACAGCTATGTGCAGTGCGTTTTTTATAAGCTTTTAGCCTTTATTTTTGTATCTTCCACGGCGCTCAACTTCCTCAAGACGCTCGATGAGCTCATGTGAGGGCTCATAGCCTGTAAGGACTGCCTCCCAGACGGGAAGATCTGGGTGTTTTGCTCCGAGTGCTTGTTTGAGTACATGCAGGTCTACTGCGCGGTCTTCTAGTGAATCTGAGAATTGTGCTAGGCCAAAATCGATGAGAGTGATTGGTGTTGTATGAAACATGTTACTTGTTGTGAGGTCGTGGTGCACTACTCCTCTCTCGTGCATTTCTTTGATTGCTTTTCCAATTTCCACTCCTAGTTCTTGCGCGTTGTCTTCTGTGAGCGCGTCTTTTATGAGTGGCGCGTCTACATATGCCAGCTCTATCTCGTACTCGCTGCTTCCGAGAACTTCTGGAACGAGGCCTGCGAGTCGCTTGAGCACTTTGTGTTCTCGCTTTGTCCGACTTTTTCGAAGGGTTGCGTCAAGGTCTGGGTGGCGATACGTTTTTTTGAGCCGTGTTTTTCGTACTCCGCGCTCTGTGCGCTCAATAATTGCTTCTGCTCCTTGTGCGAGTTTCATGTGTTTCGGAATGTGTGCGTGCTTCTTATGTGTTTTCGAAGTTATGTGATGTCGTGAGTGTCTGATTCAGAGAACGAAGCATATACTACTAAATAGTAGTTAAAATACAAATATTTATATATCAGTTATACTTGTTACCGCCGTGGTTTACAAACTTAAAAAATCTCACGTCCTCGGATCGCTAGCCGTAGCTGGAGCTTTTGCTGCAGGTGCGCTTAGTCGAAGTTCGCCTTTGGAATCATCTATTACTCAATTTGATGCCACAGGTAATGGTATTGAAGACGTGGTGTTCTTCGATGCTCAGCGCGGCGATTATGGTGCGTTACTAGGGCAGTCTGATGGAACATATCTTCGAGCACGAGTGCTTTTACATGATGGCATCCCGTTCTATGTGACTGAGCAAGGTACTCACGACCCGTGGGGAAATAGGTTTCCTGAATAGTGCTGGTCTGTCATTGCCGTTTGCACGGAAGATGCAAGACAGGTGCGAGGGGAAATTACGTATAACGGTCTAGTATGAACTATATTGATATAGCCAGTAACTGTGCGTGTGGTAGTCATAGCAGCACATCATCTTCGTAGATATCCTCCACTGGGATGATGCGTACACATAAAAGAAAAAAAGGTGAGGAGAGCTACTCCTCGTCTTCGTCCTCATCTTCAGCAGGTGCGACCTTCTTCTTTTTTGTTTCAGGTTCGTCTTTTTCGGCTGCGAGGGCTTCTTCAAGACCTTCTTTGAGGGATGCGAGTCCTTCAGTGCTTGCTTTTGGAGTTTTCTCACGCCTAGGTCGCTCTGCGTACTCAGTCTCTTCAAGGTCTGCTTCTTCTTCGCTGTCTGCTTTTTCGTATCGCAAATACCTGATATCTGCTGATCGTACTGGGAAGACTGCTGAGAGTTGGTCTTTGAGATACTTTTGTAATCGATTGTTTGCGATATCTGAGATGACGGTGTCAAACGAGTACTTACCAAGAGTTTCTTTGATGAGTTCTCGGCACCGTGCTCGGAGTGCTCGTTGTACTTCTCCGTCAGCAAGTGTTCGCGTCATGATAACTGGTTTGATACGCACGATTTGTCCTTTCTTCGTTCTCGCTCTAAATGAGTCCGCAACTTTTGATCGTCCTCTGCGTGCAAGTCGGCGAGTGCTTGCTTGTTGCATCTCGATACCAATCGTTTTTGTGCTTGCTTTGTTTTCTTTAAAGTCAGTGACGACAAAGAACACGTTCATACTCTGTTTTTTTGGGTTGTTGGTGAGCGTCATCAAGTTAACCTTGACGTGTTTGCCAACAATGCTTTCTGTTTCGTACACGAGTGTTTGTCCAATTTCTTGCTCGTCAAACAACTTAGGTGCGTTGATAGAATACCATTTCCGCTTTCCGCGGCGAATCTTTTGTGCCATATGTTTTTCCTCCGAACCCCCCGTATAGGTAGGCATTGATAGCCGTCTTATGGGTTCTTATGGTTGGGAGAACGTTGTTTTGTTTAAAAAGTTACTCTCTGACGCGTCTTTTCCGTGTCAGTCTTTCAAACAGTTCTGGATTTGTTTCTTTGATATACTGAAACACTGATCCGT
>SKXU01000038.1 GCA_007128245.1 Candidatus Woesearchaeota archaeon | reverse complement strand
TGATTGGCTTGACCGCTGACTGCTAGGTTTCTTGCTATTCTGTGAAAAGGTTTTTAAGGATGTAGCAGAAAGGTAGCACTGTGCTTAATAACGACCCAGGCAATATTCTGATACAGAGTGCTATTGAGATGCGAAAGGCTCATGCACTCATGGATCGGCTCGATAATCGCATAAAGGATGCTGCACGAGCTGCACGGGAGAGAGAGTTCGATCAGTTAATTCAGATTACTGCTGCAGAAGACCGATTGATCAGAATGGTCCGCTCTCGCTTAGCAGTCACAGTGCAAGAAATCGATACTCTACGTAAAGAAAATCACTATGTGACGGTGGAGGAGAAGTTCGTTCTTGTAGAGAGAATTCTTATCAGAGCTCAGAGCTATCTTGATATCCGCCAAAAAAGAGTGGAAACCCAAAAAGTACTCATACAACAAAATACTGATTTGGAGATTGAAATTCACAGCGAGTATAATGTAGAAGCGTCTGAAGCGTATAAGAACTTCGTTAACGCATTAAAAGAGGATTATGATGAGCGCGTAGAGTTACAGCGACAAATGGCATCATACCGTGAGAAGCTTATTAAAGAATATCAGGAGTCTCGTAACGTATTAACCGGCACAATTGGAATAACCGGCTATTTGGGCGCAGCTGGACTAACAGAGTCATCATTCTGGTATGCCTCCATTGTCGCAGTCTTGGCAATTACCGGAGCCATAATAAGTTACAAGTATTTTCAGACGAGAATCCGCGCTGTTGAAGGAGATAAAAGGGCGCAGGCTAAGTTGTTACAGCAACGTAATACGCGAATGAAAGAGCTTAAGACAGTGCTCTCAAATCTAGTAAAAACAACCTAACTACCAGCTCTTGAGCATGCGCTCTTCTACTTCGTGCAGTGTGCCTGGAATAACAACACAGTGCAGTGGCGCTCCAAAATCTTCTATGAGTAATTCTGAGATGGGTCCGTACAGAATCTTCTGGTCTTCTCCTGTGAGCCTCGCAACCCCGACTGCGTGTGTGTGGAGAGTGATGGTATTATCGTTTTTTTCTTCTGCAATCTCTAAGAGCAGTTTGAGTGCTTCGTTTACGGTCATGAATCGCTGCTCATCCATTTTGATATCAAGCAGGCAGAGTGTGTGCAGTCCTCGCTTCTTGTTTTCAACAATGACATCGTAAAAGCTTGTTGGGCGATAGTTTTTTTCTGGGTACACCAGCGTTGTTGTCCTTCCGAACTTGTAGAGATCAAGTCCTGTAAGTGAGATAGCGTTCATCACGCCCGCGTTCGGGATGACTTTAACAGGTATTCCTTGCTCTTTTGCTCGTAGATACAGGTCGTGGTGCGTTGTTGCCGTGAATACGTCTCCAACTACAAGAAATGCTGCATTTCCTTGTTTTGTTGCTGCAAGGATGCGGTCTGCTTCTTGTTCTACTCCTTGTCTGCCGAGCACTTCTATTTCTTTGTTGTGTAGCGTTGCAAGGCCTACGCGGTCTTTTAACAGCATGCTGGTGTACCCTTCAAGAAATACTGCGTCGCTGTCAGCAATTGCTTTTTTTCCGCGCAGCGTAATGTCTTTTTCGTCTCCCATTCCCAGGCCTATCATGTAAAGCATAGTGTGTGGTGAATAAGTCCTGTTTTTTAAGGATGCACCCACAATAATAACATTTATATAAGAAGTTATTAACTCTGTGTGTATGACGCAAATACCCGTAACTGTACTCTCTGGTTTTCTTGGCAGTGGAAAGACTACCTTGCTCAAGCACGTACTTACCAATCAAGAAGGACTCAAAGTCGCGCTCATCGTCAATGACATGGCGGAGCTGAATATTGACGCTTCATTAATTAAAAAGACGCAAAGTGAGCTTGCACAGGTTGAAGAGACTATGGTTGAGATGCAAAATGGCTGTATATGTTGCACGTTGCGTGAAGACTTGCTCGTTGAGATTCGAAAGCTTGCCAAGGCAGGCAAGTACGATTACATTTTGATTGAGAGCACAGGAATTTCTGAGCCTCTTCCTGTGGCAGAAACCTTCACCTTCGAGGATGAAGAGGGCAATAGCTTAAGTGAATATGCTCGGCTTGATACTATGGTGACCGTTATTGACGCAGGCTCTTTTCTTGAGGATTTTGTGACGTATGAAACCCTAAAAGATCGTGACCAAGAGCTCTCTGAGGATGATGAGCGCAGTATCACCCAACTTCTCGTTGACCAAGTAGAGTTTGCTAACGTGATTATCATTAACAAAGCAGATCTTGTGGATAAGCAGACTATTGAGAAGGTGCGTGCGCACATTACCGCACTGAATCCTCGTGCAAAGATTTTTGTTACTGAGCACGCAAGTGTTCCTGTAAGTGAAATACTCAATACTGGGTTATTTGATTTTGCGGCTGCGCAGCAAGATCCGATGTGGCTTGCTGAGCCTCGTGGAACGCATGTTCCCGAGACGGAAGAGTACGGTATCTCCAGCATAAGCTTTGTTGAGAGACGACCCTTCCATCCTCAACGCTTGCATGACTTCATCACAGACTTAGACGGCGTGTTGCGTGCGAAGGGGACGTTTTGGATAGCGAGTCAGCCGCAAGCAGTCTTGATGTTTTCTTTGGCTGGGCGACGCAAAGAAGTCACGCTGAATGGCGTGTGGGCTTCTGAATACTTAACTTCTTTTTGTAAAGATGAAGAAGAAGCATCCCAGATTCGACGAGAACTTGAAGATGAGGGCGAATGGGATCCTCAGTGGAAGGATAAGGAGAACAAACTCGTGTTTATTGGACAGTATCTTGATCGCGAGAAGTTACAAAAGCAACTTGAGTCCTGTCTTGCTACTGATGAAGAACTCGTTGCGAACGCGTTTGAAGATGCATTTCCTGATTACGCCTCAATGATTGCTGAAGCATACTCCGAACAAACCGAAAGCAATTAGTACCTCTCACTCGTACATGATTCATGGTGCTTGTTCTGTATATCATTCCGGGTTTTGGCGAGTACAAGCATGAGCAAGCGTACGTGAGGCTTCGTGCGTTATGTGAAAAGCAAGGTTTTGTGGTTTGCGTCGCAGATATTAC
>SKXU01000020.1 GCA_007128245.1 Candidatus Woesearchaeota archaeon | reverse complement strand
TATACTCTTGATTATCGTATGGCGGCTCTTGTAGTTGTACGGGAAAAATATCGACATACTCATAGGACGAAACCCGACGTTGTATCGAACTTTGATAATACACACGTCCTGCTGCCATATACACAGGCCAGCCAGCATCTTGATTCCAAGCTAACCCAGAGATCAAAACTCGCCAGTCACCAAAAATAGTTGTTCCTGTATGACTTGCACACCTATCTGAAAAAGCATACAATTGTCTGTCAGCATAATAAGTAGTGAGTCCAGAACCTGATGTTAGAGCCATAGTAAACACGCATAACTCCGCGAGGCGTTGTTGGGTGGTTGGATCAGCAGTTACTGCTGGCAGGACTACGAGAATCATTCCTATTAGAAGTAGTATAGTCGCTGCTCCTCTCATATCACCTAACTCACTATGCTGCCCTTATATACCTTTTGCCTGTGAGATTCCTTCTGCGATGTAGTCGTCGCTTGCTCTGTGGCGTGCGCGCGCAACCCAGGCTGCGAGTGTTTTTTGGTTTTTCGCGACTACTTCCTCGTGAAATCCGAGTGCTCGCACCGTCGCTTCTAGGTCGTGTGTCGTAGGAACGTATTCTTCTCCGAGGCTGACAAACACCACGTCTGCTCCGTGCGTTGTTGCTAGCCGTGCGTCTTGGAGTGCTCGTCCGAGTGCTCTGGCGTCTGTGAGTAGCGAAAGTACGGGTATGACGAGTGCTTTCTTATCTTGCGCAAGTATTTTTGCTGCTGTTTCGTCAAGAGTTCCTCTTCTGTAGTGCAGGTGGTCTTTTCCTTTTGTGTCGTAAAAGAGTATTCCGTCTACTGGTCCTTCGAGGAGTTCTCTCTCGCTTATTTGTGCGAGTGCGATTAGGCTTGCTGTGTTTTTGAGTTCTTTTCTGGTTGCTATGAGTGCTACGCTTTTACCAATAACGAGGGTTTCTTGTGTTTCTGTTCCTTGCGCGAGGATGTCCATGTGAGAGAGAATCGTGTCTGTGTTCTTATGTATTGCTACGCAAGATGTAATCCAGGAACGCGAGAAAAGTGTTTTGTATTGTTTGTTTTTAGGCTAAACTCGTTCGCGATTGCTGTTGCTGAAATAAATACGTCTCGAAAGTCTATTTCTCGCCCAGCAAGTTGTGTGTGTATTTCTGCTGCGCATCTCGCTACATTGGCGTCAAAGTCTACAATATGAACTCGATCAATGAATGTCTCGGTTTTCTCTATCATTGACTTTCGTTGCGACTTCATTGCTCCAAAAAGAAGTTCAAAGGAGGTAATGCTACTAATGTATATCCCTTCAAATTGCCTACTCTGGAGGTATTCTTGACTCCCCTGATTCCCTCTAAGAGCGTCTATGATGATATCTGTGTCTATGAGTATCTCTTGCCCCATTGCTTCCATCCGGCATCTAGTTCTTTTTTGAACGAAGCCACTTCTTCATCTGTCATATTCCAACTTCCTAACAGGTCTTCAATCATTGTTGTTTTGTACAGGTGCGTAATAGCGTCGTTGAGCGAAACAGGTTTTTTGAGTTTTTGCTGTAATTTTCCGGAAACTTTACACAGTCTCTCATAATTTTCCTGGCTGATTTTAATTGAAGTTGACATAAACCACAAAGTAGTATAAGTGGTATTTATATTTATTTATTTTCTATATAGAACAATGTGTTTATAAATAGCAAATAAACACAAGCAACACATGGTGTTCACGCTTCACGGACCACATTTTAAGCATCGCATCACGCAAGTATATCTTGCGCAAGCACTCACTGCTATCAGTCACAGTCTTATCGGCATTTTCATCCCGATTTACTTGCTCACCCTCGAATACACGCTCGCGCAAGTATTCGTCTATTTTATGGTGCACAAAGCAACCGTGGTCTTGGTCTCTCCCGTAGCAGCGTACGCGAACCATCAAATCGGGTTCAAAAAAGCGACCCTGTTGCACATCCCGTTCTTTGTGCTCTCCTTCGCACTCCTCTACGCCCTCTCATTCTCGGATGTGCACTACTTGCTTCCTGCAATCATGGGAGGAGTGTCAATCGCGTTCTACTGGATTCCCATGAAGACGCTCTTTATCAAGTACTCACACAAAAAATCAAGAGGACAAGAAGTCGGAACCTTGCAAGCAATTCAATCAATGCTCGCGGTCGCATCCCCCGCAATCGGGGGCGTAATTGCTGCGCTTCTCGGGTTTCCCATCTTAATCATTATCGGACTCTTTCTGGGCGCCCTTGCAGCAGCCCCGTTGTTTTTCACCCCAGAAATCAAGGCGAAAACGAGCTTTGCCGTCAAGGACTTGTGGCGTATCAAAGACCATGGTTTTATGATCGTCACTCTTGCAGACGGATTCTTATTTGTCGCAATCGCCTACTTGTTTCCAATACTTATCTACATGACCTTACAAACAACAACAGCAGTAGGGTATATTGAGAGCATAGGAATGATTCTTTTCGCCCTCGGATCGTTTATCTACGGGAAAAAACTCAGAGATCCCGTGCACGCACTTCGCGTGGGAGCGGTGCTTATCGCAATCAGTCTTGTTATACGTCCGTTTCTTGATACAGCAACAGGGTTTTCTCTTGTGATCATGTTCGGAGCCCTCGCAGGGGTACTCTACAGAACGGGCTATAACACGCTTTTTGTTGATTATGGACGCGACCTGGGAGACACTGGAGAAGAATATGTTGTTGTCCAAGAGATCTATCTCAATTCTGGTCGTGTCATCGCGCTCGGGCTCTGCATCCTCTTTCCGTGGACGTGGGGATTCTTTTTTGCCGCAGCAGCCCTCGTGATTTCTCTTGCGCTCTTTACTGCTCCAAGTCGCGGCACGCAGTAGGAAACACGCCGCAAAAGTACTTCGTTGTGGGTTCGTTAATCATCCTTGCTAGCGCTTGTGAGTGATCTTGTGCGTAAAAACTCCACGGAGCCAGGTTTCGTGTGCCAAGGCTTGGCTCGTTATTTGCGTGCAGCGACACAAGGATTCCTCCGGGCTCAACATGGCCCAGAAGTGCGCGCAGCTGAGCGCGTCTTCTGTTCACAGGGACATGCGCAACTGCAGGATACATCTCGTCATGGCGCAGTCGTATCGTAGCCACTCCTTGCTCACGCAGAATCTCTTCAAGCAAGTCGGCTGCTGTGTGGGTGAACTGGTATTCAGGAATCCCTCCCACTCCTCTCGTGAATCCTTGGTCTCGCCTTCCGTGTCCTTCGTCCACGTACACCACTGAAAAATCGTTGTACGCAAGGATTCCTTGTGCGAGTGCACTCATCAGTCCTCGCATGCCGCAGGGCGTTGAGTAATGCGCGACTGCATCAGGGTTGTTTAAGTGAAACATCTCAAAAATGACTGCGGGAACAGGACTTTCTCGCGTGAGCAAATGGCCGTGGCGTCGCACTGTTGTTTCTCGCGGAACGCGGTCCACTGAGGGTGGTTGTGTGCACGGGTCTGTCCCGTTGAGTAGTGCGACAAGTCCCAAAGGAGAAATGATGTTTTGCACAATAAGAGAATTTCTTTGCAGTATTTAATTATTTACTACGATGAGTCTGCACGCGCGGCACAACTCATGCGAGGACGGCCCTGCGCATCTTGTGCAGGTCTGTGAGGATGCGATGGCTTGTTGTGGTCGATAGTATTTCTTAAGAAAGTTTTCAACAATAGCAAGTTTTGCTCCTGGTCGCCCCACTTCCATATCATTTAATGCTTCCCCGACTTTCCAGCGAAAGCTTTTGACTACATTTGGGCATTCAGAAAAATTTGTGGTAATTCCTTTAAGCAAACAATACGCGCGCACTTCTCGTTCTGGCGTGGTATAAAATGGTTTGATGCGTGCAGCAATGCCTTCTTGTGCGGGAGTTCTTGGTCCAAGACGCTCAAGTAGGTGTGTTTGGTTGCGCAGTAAATTCATCAATATGCTTTGTGCTTCGTCGTCAAGGTTGTGTCCTGTTGCGATCACGTCATATCCTTGACTATAATCCATGAGTGCTTTTCTTCGCAAGACCCCACACACGCTGCATGGGTGATCAGGGTTTTGTGCGTCCAGTCGCTGCGCTCCAAGGTCTGCAAACGATACGAGCTTGAGCGGGATGCTTCTTTGTTCACAAAACGTTTTGAGGTCGTCTATTGTTTGGTCTCGGTAGCCGGCGATGCCTTCGTCCACGCACAGTGCGTGCACGTCATATCGTGTGTGAAGTATTTCTAGGAGTGCGAGACTGTCTTTTCCTCCTGATGCCGCAACGCAGATTCGTTCTTCTGGGCGAATGAGTGAGAAACGTTCTATTGTGTTCCATACTCGCTCTTCAAATCCGTGTATAAAGCATGTTTTGCAGCGTGCAGGGTGGGTAATCACTGCTTTTTCGTTGCACGTTGAGCATTGCATACTTATCCTCCTGACACCACAGTAATGATGTTTACGTTGTCTGTGTCTGTGAGCGCTTCGTCTTCTGTGACGAGAGCGTCGTTTTTGAGCACGAGCACTGTTTGGACGTTTATTTCAAGAAGGTCAAGGAGTTCTTGGACGCTTCCCGTGAAAGTGAGTGTTTTGTGCTCGTCTGAGCGCTCAATGTATACTTGCATATCCATGAGAGCAAGGCTGCATTGATATGGTTTGCGTCTGACCAGAAGGTTCTAATACTCTCGCGCACCATACGTGTAGATGGGCCGACTCAAAACAACCTATCTTCCCGCGCTCGTGGTAGCATTCCTGGTGTCTTTTGGTCTCTCAAGCGTTGCTACTGTTGAGGTTTTGTACCTATTTTTCTCTCTTGACGGGAGTTTTGCTATGATCGGGAGCATTCTTGGATTGTCTGCTTTGGCGTTCGTGTTCTTGTCTGCGCACATACAAAAAATTGCTTCTCGTATGGGGTATGGATTGTTTTTTACTTGGTCTTCTCTTGCGCTCTCGTGCGCGCTCGTGTTTGCGTCTCTTGCAGTCTCTGCTGGGATGTACGCAGTGTCTCGTGTGATTATCGCTGTGGGCACTCCGCTGCTTATTCCTTTGGTGATTGACTTGGTGCGTGATGCGTTTCGTTTCGCCAAGGATCTTGATCGTCTTGTGAGTGTCTTACTGCTTGCAGTGTCTCTTGGTGGAGCCGCTGGGGCGTTGTCTGCAGGAGTGGTTGCTCAGGAGGTGTCGTACTCGTACGTGTATGTGCTCTCTGCTATCGCGTTTTTTTCTGCGGGAATGGTTGCTCTCATGCTTCCTCAGACGCGACCATCATTTCCTAAGCGGCCGTTTAATCCGTTTTCTGAGATTGCTCAGGTCATGCAAAAAAAGTATCTTGTCCTCGCAGTGTTTTCTCTGCAAGCGTTTTGGGTGGTGCGCGATATGGTGCTGCCGTTTTTTATTCTTGACATCGGCGGCTCTGTGCTTGCCGTGGGTGTAGTGTTTGCTTCCATGAGTCTTTTGGCAGGGATTGGTGGGTTGTTTGCGCGCCAAGTGCTTGGGAAAAACGCTTCTTCTCGCGTGCTTGTGTTCTCCTTTGCTGGGATGAGTGCATGCGCGATCCTCTTTCCGTTTTCCGTGTTTGTCGTGTTGGTCTTTGTGGCGGGTGCATACGCGTTTTTTGATGCTTCCGCCTCTCCGAGTGTGCACGCACGCATAGAAAAGGATACTCCTTTGCGTAGGCGTCCTGCAATTGTGGAGGGGTTTCGTGCGCTCTCCTCTCTCGCTCTTGTCGTCACTCCTGTCGTGCTTGGTTTGCTTTTAGAAGCTGGTCTGCCGCTTCGCCTCACGCTGTTGTTTTCGGGTGTCGCGTTGGGAGTGGTCTATTTTCGCTTGCAAAAGCAGTTTGCTCCTGATGAGGTGTTTCCTCGTCTTCGTGTGCGCAAGCGATTTTCGTGGTAGCTACACCACAAGTGACCCGAGCATGCCTATTGCGTACGCAATGCCGATGAGTGTTTCGATCCCGCTGGTTAATGGATGTCCTGCAAGAAGGAGCACGAGCAAAAGTGCGGTGCTTGCTGCGTAGACGGGAAGTAGGGTATCTGTTGCGAATCCTGTTTGTTCAAAGCGGATGTGTTCTACGATGGTAATGAAGAGTCTTCCAAAGATTGCTCCACAGAGCAAGAACGCGATAATGATGATGAGTGGTTGTGCTATGAACAGGAGTGTGATTGCGAGTAAGAAGACGATCACAAAGTTTGCGGTGACATACAGCGCTACGCACAGCCAAGTAAACCATTGTTTGACTCCGAGGTGGTGTTCTCGTATTGCTCCGATGCTGTACATACTCACGCTTACTGCTACCATGAAGAGTGCGAGCACTGCGTCAATAAGATATGGTGGTTGTCCTACTAGGCCGAGGACTGCTCGCTCGAGTATCGTCACGAATACGGGTATGACATACACGAGCAGTAGGACGAGTCCTAAGAAGATGCCTATGAGCATCCAGGGAAACAGGTGTGCGCGTAGTGCTTGGTGCTCATCTTTTGTTTTGCAAAACGGACACAGTGTTGTGACGCTTCTGCGTGCTTGCAAGAGCACGTCACTTCGTTTAGTAATGCGCTCAGCTATTTTTGCTGCGTCCGTGTATGCTACTGGGAGAAGTTGCACCAGCAAGGTAAACCATATCAGCAAGGCGATAAGTTGCCAGAACGCTACTCCTACTCCGATTGCTATCATCAGTGTTGCAAATCCTAATATCACTGCGTCCACTGCGAATCCTGCGAGGTATACGCGTGTTTGTTGTGGGGGAGTGAGTTTTTTTGTGTGCGCAAGGTCTGCTTCTGGCACGATGAATTGCCATCGGTGCGCGAGGTGAAATCCTGTGGGGTATCCTGTTGCGCGTATTGCTGCGTAGTGTCCAAGTTCGTGCAAGAAGTGCAGTGCCCACGCAGCAATGAGTGCTCCTGGGATGAGCAGTGAGAGCCACGTGGTTGCAAAAAACCATTCTGCGCTTGGCACAAGCTGTGGTTGCGTAAGGTATACGATGAAGAGTACGGCGACAAAGCCGAGGATGCTTCCTCGTGTGAGGGGGTGGTGCACCCATTTCAGATACTTGGGAGGGATGTCGAGTATGTCTTGTGTGAGGATTTTTTTGTGTACGACGCGGTGGTTTATTTTGTGTACGAGTCCGTTGTCGATGAGTTGTTGTGCAATAAGTTTTACGTCGTAGTTCGGGAATGCTTTCGCAGTCTCTCCTACGGTGTGTGTTTTCAGGTGTTTGAGCACGCGCATTCCTTGCTCGTCCACGGTAATGTAGGCGCGGGCGGGTTCATATCCTACCACGTATTCCGCTCCTCGTTTGTGTGTTGAGAGCGTGTGAAGGTGGATTCGCGTCTCTGGCTGCATGCGTGTGTGGGGCGAAAAGCGTTTATAAGGCTGCGTCAGTACTCGCGAAGAGTCACGAGAAAAACCATAATATTTATAACTTTAGAGTGATTACACACATTCATGGGATTCGCTGAAAATAACCCAATACACATACGAGGATCCATCATCGACGAGAAGTTCAAAGTGCAAAACAGACTCTTCTTGTTGTGTGACGAACCAGCATGGTATGCACACGCAACAAAGGCACTCGCTGACATGCCTGAAAGAAAGATCCCTCCCTCTCTTACTGAAGAATTGTTGCGCGAAACCTACATTCCGCACCATCCAATCCAACAACAGAAAAGAGAGGAGGAAAGAGAGAGAAGTGCATCCTCATCAGAAGATAAGGCGCAAAAAGGAGATGCTTCTAAGCTCGAAATTGATCTCTCACGTGTCTTGAAAAGAATTGAGGACTTATATTATAGACAGGGGGAAACTGCCCCCTGGGAAAATCCGCAAAAAAATTTTTTGGAAGTAATTCTGTCCGCACATAAAGAAGAGATAGATATATTTCCTCGTAAGGCCTATGGTCTTCTACAAAGACAGCAAAAAGAAAAACAAAAAGGAAAGCAAAAAATTAAGGACGTAATTCGCAAACTTTCAAGCTATGAACAGGCCACAGTAAATCCCTTTGTGCTTTTTGCAAACATGGGAGAGAAGTATGGTGCGGCTTGGCCTCAACACGCGTACAGATTCGCAGAAGCACTCACTGGTGAAAACCTTGTACCAAATGCGTCCTTAGTTGAAGGCATCCACTCCGGGGACACATACCATCCTCCCCGCGAGCGAATGGTTGAAGTGCTCATGCGCATGGGTTGTGATGGCACACGTTCCTTAACCAGACGAGCAGCCAAAAAGAGAGATGCGCACATTCTTGTTATTCCACAAGAAAACGCGGACGCGTCATATGAAGTGGAGATGATTCGCAAAGTCGAAGACCTACCTATCTACGTTGCTCCACCACACCAACGCACATTTCGTGGAATTGGTCTGCGAGGCCAAAAAGCCACGTTGTTTTCAGATGTACATGCTGTGAATCGTGCAGAAATCGCTGATGCTACTATGGCAGTACTGGTTTCAGGAAGGCATGGTCGAAAAATGGCTCTCCCTGAACGCCCCCAAGATGTGCCTGTTGTGTATACTGTTCCTAGTTAGAACAAACATATACATCTCACGGAAAGCAGTGCTCGCACTTTGCAGGAAGCCCTTCGACGTGCTGACGGTGTAGGTCGCAGATAACGCGTGTCTCTCGGAGCAGGTGCACAAGGCGCATGAGTTCTGACACCACCACCCCCGAGGATGCGTTGAGCATGCGGTCTGCGGACACATCAATTTCTTTTACGATGCGCAGTGGCAGACGCGACATCCCTCGTTTTCCTGTGAGGTATTGTGAGACCGCGCTTTCAGTGATTCCTAGCGTGTGAGCAATCTGTTTCTGCGTCTTTCCTCGCGTCTTGAGTGCTTTTGCGAGTGCTGCTCGCAATGCGGGAAGGCCGTACCACACTTCTACTTCTGGAAGGAGTTGCATATCAGAAGAACACAAGAAGTTGATTTAAAGATACTGTTTAATTTCCATATAGTAACCTATGTTTACTCCAACAGAACGTTTTTAACCGCACAAAAATTAACGATTGTTAATATGAGCGATATCACAGAACTTTCACGAGAACTCTACGACACCCCAAGCGCGGTAAAGTACAAATACAAAGCCCCTGAAGGACTCTCAGAAGAGCTTATTCGATTCATCTCAGAGACCAACAACGAGCCAGAATGGATGCTTGACCTCCGACTACAAGCATATGAAGAATTCAAGAAATGCACAATCCCTACGTGGGGGCCTGACATTTCTGATCTTGACCTTGACAAAATCACGTATTTTCTCCATCCTGACGCCCCAGAAAACCAAAAGTCCTGGGATGACGTTCCTGATGAAGTAAAAGAGACGTTTGAAAAACTCGGCATTCCAGAAGCGGAGCGCGCAGCACTCGCAGGTGCAGGCGCGCAGATGGAATCAAAGATGGCATACCACAACCTCAAAGAGGAGTGGGAGCAAAAAGGAGTTATTTTCCTCGATATGAATGAGGCGCTCCAGCAACACCCAGAACTTGTAAAAGAATACTTCTCAAAATGCGTCCCTATTAACGATCACATGTTCGCCGCATTGCACTACGCAGTCTGGAGCGGAGGAACATTTCTGTACGTACCAAAAGGAGTGCATGTTGACAAGCCACTGCAAGCGTACTTCCGTATGAATAGTATGCGGGCAGGACAGTTTGAGCACACCCTCATCGTGGTTGAAGAGGATGCCTACGCAAGTTATTACGAAGGATGCTCTGCACCCAAATACGATGATAAATCCCTTCACGCAGGCTGCGTTGAGGTCTTTGTTAAACCGCGCGCACGTGCACGATACTCCTCTGTTGAGAACTGGAGTATCAACACCTACAATCTCAATACGAAGCGGGCGATTGCTGAGCAAGACTCCACCATGGAATGGATAGGAGGAAATCTGGGCTGTTTGACAGAAAACGCGAAAGTCGCAACAAACCCCAAGGGAGGTGTACAGATAAATAAGCTCGCTCCAGGAAGTAAAGTTATTTCTTGGGATAAAGAAACAAATAAGCTAACAAAAGGTTATGTGAAAAATCTCGTTCACAACGGAAAAAAAGAAGTTTTTAGAGTGAGAGCTGGAGGAAGAGAAATAGAAGCAACTGCCAATCATCCGTTTCTTACGCTAGAACACAAGAAAAATGATGTAAGCCACAAAAAAGGCTTCTTTCATCAAACATGGACTCCACTGTCGCGCCTTAAAACAGGGGATGTGATTGCTATTGCAAAGCAACTTCCTGATTTTGGAAAGCCACACCTGCTGCCTGCGTATGACTATAACAAAGTTGTTAACACAAACAACCAGTACAAAACGAACCTGAAGATGAATATCAAGCACTTGTTTAAACAAGTAAAGTGGCCTAAAGAGACAACTGAAGACTTCATGTGGTTTCTTGGAATGGTTCTGGGCGATGGAAACATTTGGTTTGATGAAAAAAACGGGGGAGCAAAAATCAACATAGCAATACCTGAAACAAGTGATTTGCGTGAGCCGCTCAAAAAAATTGTCAGCGATACATTCGGATATCACATCACTTATGAAAAAGACAGATATATTATAATTAACTCAGTGCCAATAGCTGAATTACTCGAACACCTAGGCTTTGCAAAAAAAGCACATCAAAAAACAGTTCCTGATTGGGTGCACACAATACCTCACTCGCAAAAAATGGCTTTCATTGCGGGATATTTTGATGCTGACGGACACACAGGACAAGGAGGAATCTATTTCACAAGCACAAGCAAGGATCTTCTTGAAGGAATTTCAGATGTAGCAATGAGTTGCGGATTGGGAACCTCGCAGATTTTCAATCATGGAAAAGCACGTCAGACAGAGATTCAAGGTGTTTCATGCAATGCAAAAGATTCTTACAGACTACTATTGAACGGGAAAAAAATCAAGAACGTTCCAACAAAAAGTCCAACGTACAAAGAGAAAATAGCAAATATCAAAACAAGAAGAAATTTTAGTGGAAGCAAAACAGTAGGAAACTTTTCGAGTAAAACAAACGATGATATAGGATATGCAAGAATTGACGAAATAGTTTCGTTGGGGTTGAAGCAGACATATGATATTGAAGTAGAAAAATACCATAACTTCGTTGCAAACGGACTCATAGTGCACAACAGCGGAGTCACCATGCTCTACCCGTGCACCATGCTTGTGGGTAAAGGCAGTCGGGCAGACCACCTCGCGATCGCGTTTGCAAGTAAAGGACAAAACCAAGATACGGGTGCAAAAGTGTATCATCTCGCACCACAAACAACATCACGAGTAGTCTCCAAATCAATTGCAATCCAAGGAGGCATTACTGCGTATCGTGGACTGCTTCGCATCGCAAAAGGAGCTAAAGGAGCAAAAAGCAATGTTGAGTGCGATGCGCTCATGATTGATAACGAATCCCAATCAAACACCTATCCCTACATAGATATTAACGAGCAAGACGTTGATGTCGGTCATGAAGCAACTGTGGGAAGAATTAGTGATGAACAAGTATTCTATTTAATGAGTCGCGGCATTCCCGAAGAGGAAGCCATGAAAATGCTCGTCACCGGATTTATGGAACCCATCACCAAAGAACTTCCTATTGAGTACGCAGTTGAGATGAACAAGCTCATTGAGCTTGAGATGGAAGGAAGTATCGGATAGGC
>SKXU01000077.1 GCA_007128245.1 Candidatus Woesearchaeota archaeon | reverse complement strand
GCAAAACAGCTGCGCAACAAAAGCCGCAAAGGCGCAATTGAAGTCTTGCAGAAACACTCGTAATACGCATTTAATATGTTCTTTCATTTGTAATACGCACATTTTTATATTCTGTCAACTTACACGAGGCATGGCGTACCTGGAAGAGCGAGTAAGAAACGGAAAAACGTACTACTACGCAAAAGAAAGTTATCGAGAAGAAGGAAAGGTGAAAACACGCACACTAGCGTATCTTGGGGCTAACAAAAAAGAAGCTGAAAAACAACTCAAAGCCATAAACAACAACCACATCCTCACAGAAGAAGAACTTCACGAAGTAGAACGCACAAGAAACGCATACTCGCAACTCCTTGCCGAAATCGACGAGCACACACTACAAGACATTGAAAGAGACTTTTTCACCACATTCGTAAACCAAACAAACCAACTAGAAGGAAGCACATTCACACTCAAAGAATCAAAACTCCTCCTCGAAGACAACATCGTTCCAAAAGGAAAAGACCTGCGAGAAGTGTACGAGCAAGTAAACACAAAAAAACTGTTTGAAGCACATCAAAAAAAAGCGTTTCGCATCACAGAAAAAGACATCATCGCAATACACACCCTGTTTGTAGAGAACATCGATAAACGAGTAGGATACCGCACACGCCCAGCGCGCATACTCGGATCAACAACCAAAACAAGCCCTCCAGAATACATCAAGACAGATATGAAACTGCTCATAGACTGGTATAAAACACACAAAAAAGCACTTCATCCACTTGCCTTAGCAGCACTCTTTCACGCAAAGTTTGAGCAAATACACCCGTTTGCAGACGGAAACGGGCGCGTAGGACGATTCATCGCATACATCATGCTCGAAAAACACATGCCAATCCTCTTTCCCAGCAGAGTAGAGTACCTAGACGCACTTGAAGCGTCACAAAATAAACCCCTTGATTCAACCAAAAGAGAAGACTTTGAGCCAATACTCACATACTTTATGACAGCACATCAAGACACGTACAACACCTTTTATAGACACTACTGAATACTGCGCAAATCAGCAGGGGAGCGCACAACAATATCAGCTTGTACATCTTCTCCAAAGCCCCACGTAACAAACACGCTCTTTGCGCCAACAGTTTTTGCGTCCTTAACATCAGATTCTTTGTCGCCAACCATCCACGCGACTTCTCCGCGCTCTTGGAGTTCTTGAAGTTGCTCAACACCGGACACACCAAGCGTTGCTGGCTGTCCGAGAATGTCGCCGAACACGACAGGAAAACCAGTGATTTCGAGCACGCCAGAAATAATGTCTGATCGCACGCCAGAAACGATTGCGAGCGTAAACCCGTCTTCTTGTAGGCGAAGCAATTCTTTGTCAAGGCCTTCTGGGAATGCTTTGAGACCAAGCTCTTTTGCCGCTTGAAAACAGCCTATCATAAACAGGTTTGTAGCGATGATGTTTTGAAACGCTTCTCCAGGCACTTCCAAGACTTCGCCAGTCAGTTCGGTTCTGAGCACGGTGTGCTCTGCTAAGAGGCCTGTGAGCGCCTCGACGAGTTTGCGATTATTCTTGTACAACTCTTCTGGGTTGTTGTGGTCTTCATGCGAAGGAAGCGCTGTGTTGAGAATCTTTGCGCGAAACGCGTTTGCTTTGTTGATGAATTCAGGCGTTACGAGAGTGCCGGCAAAGTCTATAGCGACGAATCGTTCTGTCATAACAGTGCGAAGATGTAGGATTATATTATTGTTTGGGCAAAAGAGTTGCAGAAACAGCGCTTTGCATCAGAGCGCGTGCTCAAAGAATGGGACACGCCAGAGGAAGATAAAGCGTGGAAAGACTTGTAAGCGACGTATCTCACACACGACTCATAAAAAACTAAAAACCTTTAAGGGAGTCAAACTCTCTGATAAGAGAGGGGTGTGGATGGATGAAATGAACCTACCTGTACAACACCAACCCCCAAAGACCGCAAAACAGATTCTTGACGCACTCATAACTCTTGGTGACTGCATCACGCAAGACGTTCTTGAAAATCCGGAACAGCGACTCAGAAGATGGCCTATTCATAACCACGCAATTCCTGGAGAAGGCTTCTCAGAGACAGTGTATAATCACGCAGTACGACAAGGATTTATGTCCCGACACACTGATGAAGCATCATTTAATGCGCATAGACCGTTCTGGGCGTTTGCTCGACCATATTTTGAATTTGAAAGAGACGAGGCGTATGAGCGAATAGTTGATAGTATGACTCCTGTGGGGGCTCCAAACAGAACCATCACGCACAGCGCGACGTTTCACATAAACTACAATTTTCTTTCGTCACCAGAGCACTTCTGGCTTCCGGAGCGTTTGTGGGAAGACAAAAACGTTCCTGCGTGGATGGGAACATTGGGAAGAGCCGCACTATCCCTTCGATACCGCCGGCAAGGACTGCTCGACGAAGAACGAGTAGGAGCAGAGATCAGAAGCATGTTGCTTGAGGACCAAGTGAGCGCCGCCCCAATGAACATGATTCCCAGTAACGCACACGTATTTGCGTACAAAAAAAGATATTTTGCCTTGCAACAACAGGAACAGCTCCAATACGACCCGCACCATTTCTGGGGTATAGGACTGTACGACGAAAAAGGAGACGCAGTAGGATACGTGCCCTTTCGACAACGCCAAGCACAACCAGACATGTTCTTAAACCCGTAAGGCTTTCCACGCAGTATGGCCATCATCATTACAGGAACGCCTGGGACGGGCAAGAGCACGCTGGCAGCGCAGCTCTCAGAAGAAACGGGCGCAACAGTAGTGAATATCACTGCTATTTTGAAACAGCGAAAGCTAGACGGCGAGTGGGACGCAAAAAGAAACTGCTTTCTCGTAGATGTGGATAAACTGATGTTAATACTGCAAGACCTTGCAGAGTCAGACCCAGAAATCATTATTGACGGACACCTCAGCCACTACCTGCCACCAGAGTACGTGACAGAGAGCTACGTGACCAAGTGCGACCTACCAGAGCTTAAGCAGCGCTTGGAGGCGCGAGGATATGACGAGGAGAAAGTGCGAGAAAACCTTGACTGCGAAATCTTTGACGTCTGCCACACAGAAGCAACCGAGTTCGGCCACGACCCAGAAGTAGTGTGGACGAGCAACGAGAAGCGTTAGT
>SKXU01000019.1 GCA_007128245.1 Candidatus Woesearchaeota archaeon | reverse complement strand
CGTTACACTGAGAAACTAGAACAAAAAGAAGAAGGCCCGAAGGCCTCAAAAGCTTAGTAGTCGTCGAAGTCGTCTTCATCCCAATCGTCTTCGTCGTCAGAATCCCATTCATCATCGTAGAGTTCGTAAACCATGTGTTATACCTCTGAGAAGAAAACTATTTTTTCTTCCTCAATATATAGACGCAGCATAGCTCATACTCTTTGGAGAAAAAACCAGTAGAAGACGATGGAGAGAAAGAGCCATTCATTCTATATAAACCTGCCGAAAGTGGCTGGCGGGAGAAAGATACAGGTAGTTGAGTGAGTGAAATCAAGATGAGATCTCGTTTTAGCAGCTAAAGGCTGTTTTACACAATATGCTCATGGTACAATACTTGCTGTACGAGGAGTGTGAGTTGCTCATCATCTCGTTTGTGCGAGAGCTTTGTCAGTCGCATGTATGCGTCATAACACCCAACTTTGAGAGTGAGTAGAGGAAGTTGGTGTTTCATAAGCATCCAATTCACAATCATTCTTGTCGTTCTACTATTCCCATCACTAAATGGATGTATGTGTTGGAGTTCATTATGGATTCTACCGAGTTGTCGCAAACACGTCTCTTTATCTTGTATGCTACGAAGAAACGAGCAGTATTGCGCGGTAAGCAATGGTACTTTAGTAGGATGCGCAGTCTTAAAGGAAGGATTTCCTTGTATTTTGTTATGAGTTTTTTTGTATTTGCCAGCGTTTCTGTGCAAACTAAATAATACGGCCTTGTTTATCTCTTGAATATGTTCTGGAGTTATTGGATTCTCTTGGTGTTCTAACATGTAGCGGAGCGCTTCGTTAAGATTTTTTACCATCTGGATGTCTTTTTTTGGTTTGTCAGGGTAGATATCTTGCAAAATCATCTCACGTGTCTCTCCCACAGTAACAGTACTTCCTTCTAACTGTGCAGAACCTGCAAGAAAGGTAAACACTTTGTCATCAAATGGGTTGAGAGGTGCTGCGTGCACATCGATTAACTTGTCTTGCACAGGAATAAATGTTGGCTGCGCTGTGTCTGTGTTAAGTTTATGAAGTTCTTTGACGCGCTCAAATAGTTGGTGGCGCATAACAACGCCTCTTTTTGGACGTTGCTTTGTAAGAAGTATAAACTGGTGCTGCTCAAGAAATCGTAACAGCTCTGTGATGGTTTTGTTTCCTGAGAGTGCTTGAGAGCGAAGAACAGGCGATTGCGCGAACACTTCTTGGAGTACAAGAGGCATGTTTTTTGAAAAAAAAACGTTGTAGTCCAACCCATTTTTTAAGCAGTACTGGATGATGCGAAACATGATTTGTGCTCGCTCATTGCTTGTTGGCACGTATTGACGGTTTTCTTTGCGGACGAGTTGATCTTGCTCTAGCGAGCGTAAATGTGCATGCACTGGTACTAGAAAAGGAAGGTCTGCAGGTGAGCACGGTGCACGTTCGATAACGGCTGCAAATACATCGTACTTTGTTGGCATGCATTCAAAAACACACAAAACTACTTAAAATTAACTTTTTTTATGTTTTTTTGTTAAAAATAGTTAATTTAGTAACTTTACTCGTTTTTGCCCAGCACATGTTTGTGTGAGAACAAGGATTCCGTTAGAAAGCCACTCAACTCACTGTTACGTTGCTGAATGTTTTGCGAATTGGGCAAAACCCTTAAAAACGCTCTGCGGTTCTCCCTTATTGCTCGAGCCCGTGGCTTAGCCTGGTAGAGCATCCGACTGATACTCCAAGTGATGGATCGGTTATCGGAAGGTCCCGTGTTCAAATCACGGCGGGCTCATTTTTTAGTATTAGAAAGCCTTCTTTGTATCCCAATTGCTGCAAACAAGAATCAAGAACTTGTAATGCTTGCACAATATCTCTTTTTAGAATTCGTAGACAGTGTAAGTCTCTCCATCCAAGATGAACTCTTTTTTGCACATATACTTTAGAGGGAATGTTCATCAGCTCAAGGAGCTGTATCATATTCTTCACAAGTCGCGTGGAAGTTACGTTAAACGCAAACGCTTTCTTAATGTGCCCATCGCTGAGCATCAAGCCAAGAAAACAACCCTCTCTGAACTCCTTTGAATACTTCTGTACAGAATGTTTTAATCGTACGCTGTGCGTTTTATTCTCTTCCCATACACAATATTCATTGATGAACTCGAACACAAATCGCGAATGAACTTTGATATAGCATCGACCATTATTCGCTTCCTCTAGCACGTGAACGTTCACTCCAAAGAGTTTTACGAGAGAATCATGAATGAACATGTTAAGTGCTTTGTTGTATTTATTTGAGCAAATCTTAACTGTATACATATGTCCATCCCGATACTGCGTTCCATCACCCATCCACAGCCCCACGTACAACCCAATTAATCGCTGATCAGTTGATTGAACTTTTGTAACGCGCACTTGTTCGTGTACCACCGTGTACTCTTGAAGCACATATTTCTTAATCGTATTTGGGGAATAACCAAGTAGAGCACCTGCCTTTCTTATAGAACCAAGACGAATATACGCAGCGTGGGCGGTGGCTTGCTCAAAAACGCTCAATGTCATATACGCACTAGTCATTCACGCTTAAGAACACTTTTGGTCGTGCATGTCCAGTGAAGAGTCAACCAACAAGAAAAAGTCACTGATCATCGCTGCGAAAGCTTACTACTATCAGACGCCTTACAGCAAAAGTACACCCACAAGAAACCGTGAAATCAAGAAATCTTTTTGCTGCACTAATTACAGATGCTGGCTCGCTTTGCTCACTAAGCATATTCCGGACTACATATCCATCAAAGTATCTTTATATACTTCTTACTTTAGATATCCCTATGAAACACGTCCTAGTGCTCTTGCTTCTCGTACCATTCGCAGTTGCGGCTTATGACCTCACAGGAGACGGTGCGGTAGGTATCGAGGATTTACTACTTGTTGTTGAGCGTCTTGGGACAGATGATCCCGTCGCAGACGTGAATGGTGATGGAGTAGTCAATTTATTTGATCTCGTGTTGGTTGCGCGGGCCTTTGGACAAGAAGTCAATCAAGGCCCTCAGGAACCGACAAACCCATTTGTGTATCATAATGAGCCTGAAGGACCAAGCCCCATTGCAGCAATTAACTGGACAGAAATCCCGGAAACACGAGGTATCGGTCTTTGG
>SKXU01000042.1 GCA_007128245.1 Candidatus Woesearchaeota archaeon | reverse complement strand
AGCCCTTAGGCTTGCTGCCTCGGAGTAAATGTTGTGCGCCTTCTTAGTTCCCATGTTGTTTTAACCTCTGCTATGTTTTTAAGAACATGGGCCATAAATTAGCGGCATACAGAATGCCCCGTCCGGGATTTGAACCCGGGTCACCGCCTTGAAAGGGCGGTATGATTGGCCGGACTACACCAACGGGGCGCGTTGTACGCTTCCGTTGAGACATGCGACGTGTCGCACACACCAACGGGGCGTGTAGTTGTGTATGAAGAGATTTTGAGTGGGCTTATAAAGCTTTATGCTGCTCGGAGCAGCAGTTTACTTGTGCGCCGCACGGGCTCAGCTATACGGCTGTCTATTGGACAGTTTCCCTCGTAGTGTCTGAGGCGATAGATTACTTGCTCTGGACGCACCCATGCGATGCGATGATCGTATCCTCGTAGGTTTTCCGGGTTTGGTGTTAGCGCACGCGGATTCTCCATAGCGACCCCTGCGACGTAAAAGAATTTACCTTTGTCAAATCCATCGCGTGGTCGTCTCATGCCTGGTTTTTTTATGGTGTGTTCTGTAAGGATGATGCGTCCAAGGTCTCCTCCGAATGTTTCTTCTGTCAGTTCTCGCTGTGCTGCTGCGAGAAAGTCTTCTTCGCGCAGAGGTTTTCCTGCTCGTGCACGCTCATAGTGCTCATCTACTCCTCCTTGAAAGAGTCCCCATTGCACGCTCCCTCTTTCGTAGCGCGCTCCAAGAAGTGCTATGTGTCCGTGTGTATCGTAGGGAAGAAGGAGTACTTGTGGTCGGTATCTGTTTGGTGTTATCGCAAATTCCACGTTACTACGCCCGTTTTTCACTGTAGGGGCTTATATATTTTTTGGACGACAAGCTTATAAACGTGCTCGTTGCACAATTTTGCATACATGGAGTACATCACGTACCTGCTCGTTGCAGGTCTTGTTATTTGCAGTGGATTATTCTCTGGTTTAACGCTTGGATTGATGGGTGTTAAGCCGCACACGCTTGAGCGCAAGGCCAAGCTGGGGGATAAGGATGCAAAGCGGGTCCTTGTTTTTAGAAAGAATGGAAATCTTTTACTCACTTCTCTCTTATTAGGTAATGTGTTAGTGAATGCGGTGCTCTCTGTATATCTGGGAAGTGTGATGACGGGGCTAGTAGCGGTCTTCCTCTCAACAGCTCTTATTGTCTTGTTTGGTGAAATTATTCCTCAAGCACTCCTTAATCGTCATGGTATTTGGTTTGGCGCTCGCGTGCGTCCACTCATCGCTACTTTAGTGTTTGTGTGTTATCCTGTGGCTAAACCTATCAGTATGGTGTTGGACAAGGCGCTCGGTCATGAATTACCTACGATTATGACCAAAAAAGAGATTGGGCTTATTGTTGAGGAGCAAACAGGGCTTGATGAGAGTGATGTGTCTCGCGAAGAAGGGATTATTGTTGCTCAAACATTGCAGTTTGGTGATCGCCGTGTGCGTGATGTCATGACGCCTATGAAGCGCACGTTCTCTGTTGAGCAAAACGATTTGCTCACAAAAAAATTATTACACGAGATTGAAGAGCAAGGTTACAGTCGTATTCCTGTCTGGGATGATGAGCACAAAGGCATTGTGGGGATGCTGTATGCCAAAGACCTTGTGGTCGTCTCATACAAGGATAAAGAGCACGTGCGCGAGGTGATGCGCCAGCCAGTTGAGTTTGTTCATGAAACTTCAAAGCTGGGTAAGGTGCTTCGCTTATTCAAAGAAAAACGTGTGCACTTATTTGTGGTGCTCAACGACGAGCACAGAGTTTCTGGTATCGTAACCCTTGAGGATGTCCTCGAAGAGATCTTTGGTGAAATAGAGGATGAGTACGATGATGGGCCTAAAGGGATTTGAACCCTCAACCACCGGTACACTCAGAAGCACTAAGTGTTGACAACAAGTCGTTTCTTGCTGCCTCATATAAGACCGGCGCTCTACCAGATTAAGCTATAGGCCCGCTTGTGTGAGGGCAGCGGCGCTGATTTATAAACGCTACCGTTACGCTCTTATAGTCAGCTGCGTTTATTGCTGTATGGCTGAGCAAACAATTTCTTTTCAGATTGATGATGGCGACACCTTCTTTGCTGATGAAGTATCGATTACGAATAATCCTATCAAGTTTATCTTAGACTTCAAAAACAGCGCTCCGCGCATTGATATTCGTGCAGACCAAGGAAGTATTCCTATTAAGGTCGCCCACAACACCGTCATGATGGATACGTGGCTTGCCAAGCGATTTTACGAGCTGCTCGGAGAGCACATCAAAAAGTACGAGAGGGAGTTTGGAAAGATTACTATTCCAAAACAAATCGAGCAGGCAAAAAAGCAAGGCCCGGTCACGTCTACTCCTACCAAACCAGGGTATTTTGGATAGTAACTTTTAAGTAGTAACTATCTGTTGCTTATTGTATGGAGTTCGTATACACAAACAGTTTTTTCTGGCCTGTACGAGATGGTGTTCTGATTGCGGCGCAGCGCAACACGCAACCTCACAAGGGATTATTTGGTGCTGTAGGTGAGAAGAACAAACGTACTTCAGATGGAATTGAAACTGCAGTGAAGGCAGCTCTCAGAGGTGCATGCGAAGAACTCTACAACGATACTGCGCACCCAGAAGAGTTCTCAAACGTATACGAAGTTGGAACAGTTCAAGACACATCTCACGGTTCAATAAACAACCTGGACTTTGTGATCGGCACGCTTCCTGACAGACAACTTGACTTACAGTTGCGAGAATTACAAGGTTTGCGCCCAGTAAAAAAGCTTAATCAAAGCCATTTCTATCCTGCCGCACAAATTTCACTCCATCACTTGCGCATGGCGTGCTGGACTCCTGGCACTGTGTTGCATAAAGCGTACGGTGGCAAACTTGCTGGGCAAATTCCTGCCTTGTCTTTGCAGGCAGATGTGCTCGCAAACCAGCTTGGCGCAATGCCGTTTATTGAACCAATTCGAGAGGGTGATTACGTTCCGTCCGAAAATGATTTGCTTTGGCAATCACTTCGTGTGCTGCATCCTTCAAGAATTGAGTATACAACAAGAGAGTAACTTATTTAAACACGCAACTTGTCTCAAACGTATTGCGCACCCATAGTCTAGTGGTATGATACGGCCTTGCCAAGGCTGAGGCGCGGGTTCAATTCCCGCTGGGTGCAGTCCTTTTCTGTATGCATTAGGGCATGAGATATT
>SKXU01000043.1 GCA_007128245.1 Candidatus Woesearchaeota archaeon | reverse complement strand
GATTCTCATCGGAACCTTCTACTTTGCATTCCACATCAGCGCACAAGACTCTGCTGCGCGCGCGAGTTGTCAAGCATCACTTGCACTTGCGCTCTCAACAACACAATTCGGAGGAGTATACAACCTCTTTGACCTATACTGTCCACGAAGGGTGGTGAGTATCTCCCAGAACAATATGAATCAACAAGATTTCTCTTGGTTTAAAAGTATCCGCGGTGAAAGAGAATACATGTACGACATCGCAGAAATTGTTGATGGTTCATTACGTGTGCGCTCAGTCAGACAACCACCAACACCAGACACGATTGAGCAAGCAGCAAAAGACATCTTCTCATACGAACTCGCAGAGTGCTGGTCGTTATTCCGAGAAGGAGGAGTGGACGTGCTCAGATCAGACTCTGCCTTGTTTACCAGCAACGTCTGCATTATCTGTGCAGAAATACATTTTTCTGATCAGTTACAAGATGCTGTTTCGTTACTAGAACTACGAGAACACCTTCAAAAAGAGTATACGCATCGATCACGAGAAGACCCGATGAGCATAGAGAGATACTTGTATGCCGATAGAAGACTTGGTAACGCGCCACAGTGCCTGCTCTCGTTTCCCTCATTTGATGGTCTAGTATTTGATCGAGAATCGTATTCAGTCGTATATTTTCGGACAGGAACGCGCTTTTTACAACTACAAGACAGAAGCATGCTCCCTTGTTGGGGGGTGGGCGTCATCCCGACAGAAGATCTTTCAAGCTACTGTGATGCATTGGTAAACTAACATGAACACGAAAGGACTCTCAACAGAAATGCTCATCTTCCTCATATTTCTCTCAGTGATGATCGTGTTTTCAGTCGCTCTAGGAGTGCTCTTTTGGCAATCATCAGAGAGCGCAGCAGACCAATCCTGTCTAGCAGCAGTAGCAACCCGCGCAACAGGCCTGCGCATCGCAGACTCCGCAGAACGTATCTCACTGGATGCCTGCAAGACTCGTGTGAGACACTTCGGTGCGGGAGCATCTGATCGCGTTGTACGAAACCAAATGGCAGAAGACCTGAGCTGGTGTATCCGCAGCTTCAGACCCGCAGGAGACGCATACATTGCTTCAGGAACCATGCGCTTTTGCCATATCTGCGCGATCTTTTACGATGATAGAGGACGAGAAATCGATGGAGTATGGGAGCGAGCACAGCTGCTGGGAGGAATAGGACACCTACGCGATTCCCTGACTGAAGACCAAAAAGAAGTCCTAGGCATACAAGATGAACTAGAAGTAGAGGTTTCATTTGCACTTGATACTCCTTTGGTAGTGCTCTATGTGCAAGACCGTGTGGAGAACTATGAGAGTTTTTTTCAACAAATGCTGTATCGTAGAGCCTCTGTAGGGACTACTGCATCAGTATTTGCAGTTGCGGGCGGCGTTGCAGGCTTTGTACTTGGACCGCCAGGGTGGTTGGCAACCCTTACGGTAGCCGGAGGGGCGCTTATAGGAACGGTCGCAGGAGTTCCCACAGGGTTTATCATAGGCCTTATGGACGGGCCGGAACTACAAGGGTTTAGTGGAACCGTCATTCTGCCATATAACGAAACATTCTTTAGTGACATTGGCTGTACACGTATAGACTAACATGGAAAAAGAACTCCTCGCAAAACTCTTGTTGGCAGCAGTGTTTCTTGTAATCATGCTCATGGCATTTGTGTTTATGGTATCAGAGGTCAGCCCGTTCAGAGGAGAAAATAGCTTGTGCAGAATCTCTTTCGGATTAATACGAGGATGCCAATGAACACCCGAGGAGAGCTTGTCTGGTCACAAATTGCTGGTTGGGTAATCATCTTAGTAGTCGTCCTTATATTGCTCTTCTTGATTATGGGGCAACTACGTGCCGATGGTGGTGGCGTGATGAGCCAGTTCATGGAATCGTTTCTCGGTCTTCTTGGATTCGCCCGTTAACGCGCCCAAAGAGCGAAGCATTTAAATAGAGTTTTTGCGCATTAGCAGATATGAACACCAGACGCGCTCAAGGAATGTCAGTAAATATCATTATTATCGCAGCAATCGCCTTGATTATTCTTGTTATCATGGTGGTGTTAGTGCTCAACACAGGTGGTCGAATCGACGACACTGCCACGAGCTGTGAACCAAACGCAGGAGTATGTGTACTGAGCTCAGAAGGATGCCCAAGCGGGACTATACGCAACCCCGCGAGATCCTGCCCAGATGACTGGGGAGAGTCACAAATCTGTTGTACGCAACTTGGCGGATGAACTCAAAAGCACAGAGTATGGGTATTAACATTGTGATTATCGCAGCAATCGCGCTCATCATCCTGGTAATTATTACTTTGCTCGTGTCGGGAGCGTTCCAACGACTCGGTAGCGGAGCCAACAGCTGCGAAGCGCAAGGAGGCGTATGCGGGCTGCCGGACGGAGCAACTGCGGGTTCGGGACCAGGACAGTATAGCTTGATTCCCCCAGGTGATCACAGCAGTAACTGTGCGTGTTACAGATTTAATTATGGCAGCTAAGAAAGGAATGGAGATGGGCGTGCAAACCCTAATTTACATCGCCATAGGTCTTGCCATCCTGGCAATCTCAGTGATTGTGTACTTTAGTGTTGTAGAAGACGGGCAACAATCCATGCGAGACTGTGATAACCTTGGAGGAACATGCATTCCTGATGATGACCCCTGTAGTGGTACCGTCAATTTCTTTGGTAGTTGTCCTTCTGATGAGAAGTGCTGTGTAAATAGATAGTTTCTTAATAATAGACAATCAAAACTTCACTAATGAACCGTACAGGTAATTCAGCGTTTGTTGCAGTCCTCTTGGCTCTTATAGTGGTTGTGCTCATGATAGTCTTACTTATCTCAGGAAGAGGAGATTTTGAAGGTACTACGGAGACGATTCTGCAAGACGTACAATGCCAACTGGCGCAAGGAGTTTGCGTTGCTGAATGTCCAGATGGAGCAGAAATTACTTCAGTTACAGGAGATCCTTTGTGCAGAACAGAAGGTGTTTGCTGTGACCCAGAATCAGTGGAGGAAGAAAATGCTAATGGTGAAGAAGGTTCCCAGTCCAATGGTGATGATTGAGATACGGGCATGGTGGAAGGATTGCCGGACTATGCTCAGTCAGCACAGGCTATTATGGTGATTGTAGATGGAACTTGAAACCCTCGTACGACTTGTGTTCTTTGCAGTATCGCTCGTGATTATCGTGCTAGTGGCAGTTCCAGTCTATGCAGCAGTATTTGGAGGGCCAGGATTTGATCTTGAGCAG
>SKXU01000090.1 GCA_007128245.1 Candidatus Woesearchaeota archaeon | reverse complement strand
TTCTCGTTCTCATACGTGCTCTCAGCTAATGATATGCGCTGGAGTGATGCTAACGTGCCGCTCACAGTACGCGTTCCTACTGCGGGACTGCGCCACCCTGATTATTCAACAGAGATTATTAGTGAATTGTGGGATGAAGTGTCAGGGTGTCTTGCCGAAAGATTTTTTACACCTGTGGACTCTTGCGTTGGTGACTTGCGGCCACCTGGTGTTGATGATTAGAAAAACATTTATAAAGACGCGATGTGCAAAGTCGTATAAAGGAGGGGAGTAAATGCTTACAACACACGTTGACAAAATTTTTGATTTGCTAAAAGAGAAGAAGGTGTCTTCATTGCTCACCCTCTCAAAAGAGGCGCAAGTGCCTTTTTCTGCTGCCACAAAGATCGTGCATTACCTTGAAGAAGCGGGTATTGTGGCGGTCTCTTACAACCAAGCTGGTCCGCGAGCGCAGTACGTAAAGGATCCTCGTCCGAGCTTTAAGCAGCTGGATGTAAAAGAGGTTATTAACAAGCTTAAGTTCTTTAAGAGCATGCAGGACTTTAAGTCTGCAAATAAGCTGGTTATTGATTTGTATGATTACTACAAGCGCATTGGTGACGCTGAGACTGCTCGTGTGTATGCGAAGGTGCGCGAGTATTATCAAGAAAACTTCCTCCAAGACCAAACAGCGACGAAGGACGCTGTCAAGACGCTTGAGTCCTACAACTATGAGGTTGAGCGTTTATCGGTGGACGTTGATATTGTTCAGCAGCCGCTTGAGCCCGTACCGTTTTACTTGCTCTCGCTCTTAAAGATTAGTGATTCGACAAAAGTAGTTATTGATCAGATTAAAGAGCGCGTCGTCGGTAAGATTCTTGCGAATATCTCTCCTGAATCTTCTGAGGAGCTCTCGCAACTGCGCAAACAGTACGAGGTGCTCGTGACGACCCTGATGCAGGAAGTATTCACTGATTTTAGTGATGAAGAACTCTCTGTCTTCTCAAATTATGTTATTATCACCAGTCTTGGTATGGGAGAAATTGAGTTTTTATTGCACGACAGTGAGCTTGAAGAAGTTGTGGTGAACAACTCGTATGAGCCTGTGCGTGTCTATCACAAAAAGTATGGTTGGGTTGAGACAAATATTATTCCTGAAAGTGATGATCGTATCGTGCATTATGCAACGCTTGCTGGTCGTAACGTTGAGAAAACCATCACCACGCTACAACCGCTTATGGACGCGCACTTAAGAAGCGGTGATCGTGTGAACGCGACGCTCTCTCCTGTATCAACAAAAGGAAGTACGATTACTATTCGTAAGTTCTCAGAAGATCCGTGGACGATTACTGACTTCTTGCAGTCGGGAACGATTGATTACACTACTGCGGCGATGGTGTGGACTGCTATTCAGTATGAGTTATCCGTCCTTATCGTGGGTGGTACTGGTTCTGGTAAGACGAGCGCGCTTAACGTATTCTCATTGTTTATCGTTCCTTCTCAACGTGTACTCTCAATTGAGGATACGCGTGAGCTGCGTCTTCCTTCAACCCTTCACTGGGTTCCTCTTGAGACGCGCAGCGAAAACACTGAAGGAAAAGGAGAGGTCTCCATGCTTGACTTGCTTGTTAACGCGTTGCGGATGCGTCCTGACCGTATCATTGTGGGTGAGATCCGTCGTAAAAAAGAAGCTGAAGTATTGTTTGAGGCGATGCACACGGGTCACTCCGTGTACGCAACGCTGCACGCAAACACTGTGGAAGAAGCTGTTGTGCGTCTTACGACTGAGCCGATTGGCATCTCAAAAACCTTGCTTGGGGCACTAGATCTCATTATTGTCCAGAATAGAAATCGTCGAACGAATCAGCGACGTACATTCCAGCTTGCAGAGGTGCTTCCGAGTGGGGATGTCAGTGTGTTGTATGGGTATAAGTTCGCAAGCGACGCCTTAGAAGAAGTGAATCCTCCTAAGGAGTTTTATAATCGTATGGAGCTATTTTCTGGTTTGACACAAAAAGAAGTTGATGCCAGTATTGCTGAGAAAGTGCGTATCCTCAAATACCTTGTAGAAGAGGATATTAAGAGCATTGAGCAGATAGGACAAATTATTAGTGAGTACTACATTGATCGCGATTACTTACTTAATCGCCTGTTTGGTAAAAAAGAGAAGTGAGCTTACGAGAACGATTACAGGAAGATTTGAAGCGGGCGGACATGTACATGTCGCCAGGTCGATTTATTGCTATTTGTACTATTCCTGCTACTATTTTCACGCTTAACCTTGCGGTCATCTCTTTTTTTATTCTTGACTCGCTCGGATTTACGCGCATGTTGTTTTTGTTCATCCCAGGATTTTTTGGTTTAGGGATGTTGTTGTGCTTACTCATTCCAAAGATTAATGCTGATCGCATCGCAAAGAATATTGAAGCAGATATTTTTGTTCCGAGCAGAATGCTTGTGACCTTGCTTGAGTCAGGGAATTCTCTTGTGTCAGCGTTTGAGCGCGTCTCTCGCACAAGAACTGTTTCTGGGCAGTACTTTGGGAAGATTTCCACAGAGATCTTTCTTGGGAAAAACATTGATCAGGCGATCTCTGATGCGATTAGAAACACTCCGAGCAGGAGTTTTAAGCGCGTTCTTGAGCCTATTCGTAACTCGTTGCGCACAGGAGCGTCCATTGAGAAAAACCTTAACGACACCCTTATTGATTTGACAAAAGAAAAAATTGTTGAGATTGAGCAATACGAAAAGCGTCTTGCTCCCGTATCGATGTTCTACATGATTTTTGGCACGATCATCCCTACGATTCTGGTCGTAGCACTCATCGTCGTCTTCTCTGTTATTGGTATTGATATCACGTTCTTTCCGTTCTTGTTTATGCTCTTAATTGCAATTATTTTGATGCAACTCTTTTTCTTTCACGTCTTCCAAAACATCCGTCCGTTGGTGAAACTATGAGAGAAGAGCGCGCACGAGCAATCACGAGTTTTATTGGAGACGCGGTCATTCCTCGAAAGCACCGCAGACGCATCGCTCGGTACGTTGAAGTGGCTGATTTAAAGTGGTCTGCGCACACCATGTTCGGCGTGCTCGTATACGTTATTGCGTTTCTCTCATTTGTCCTTGCATCGTTTTTTGTGATGATAGGGCCTCTTACTGACGCCTCGTTTGTCTTGCGATTCCTCTTTTTCTTCCCGTTCTTTATCGCTTTTTTCTTAATCTTGCTGATCTTTGGGCGTATTGCGGTAAAGTATTACATTGATGCGCGCGTATTTGCGAAAGTGCGTGTCATGGAAGAAGTCTTTCCTGAATTCTTAGCAGAGGTCTCTTTTAATCTTAAATCAGACCAAGG
>SKXU01000067.1 GCA_007128245.1 Candidatus Woesearchaeota archaeon | reverse complement strand
TTGTGAAGTGTCGCCCGCCTGAGAATCGTGATCCCACCAAAGAGGAAGTTGCTGCGTGCGAACCGTTTTTGCATGAGCAACTTGATTTGCTCAAGCCAGAGTACGTGGTGTGTGTAGGACGTTTTGCGATGAACGTGTTTTTTCCGAAGAAAAAAAGTATCTTAAAAGAGAGTGGACGGTTGTTTGGTACGCACTACATCGTTCCTCATCCGAGCTATTTCTTGCGTCGAGGAGGGACTGGTTGGGAAGAGTACCTTAATGAGCTTCGCGTCGTTCTTGGTGGTAAGGGTTCTCCTCAGAAGACGCTAGTGTGAACCTGTGCTGCCAAAGCCGCCCCTGCTTTTGTCTTCGGGATTGTACGGAGTAAAGTCTACTCGCTCAATCTTCACAAAGGTTCCTTGTCCTACGCGCTCACCTTTTTCGATAGTTACTGCTTCTTCTGTGAAGTTATAGAACTGCAAAAGTACTTCGTCTTCTGCTCCGCAGTAGTCTTGGTCAATAATTCCTGCTCCATGCGGGATGAGTAGTCCTTTCTTTCTTGGTGTTGAGCTTCTTGGATACACCATGAGCGCGTATCCTGGTGGTGTTTTGATAATCACTCCTGTCGGTACCAGTCCGAGTTCTTTTGAGTTGATAATTGTTGTTTGCCTTGCGCGCAGATCAAACGCTACCGCTCCAGATGTTTCGTACTCAGGAGTTGGCGTGTCGCCGATGGTGTGTATAGGTACTTTCATTTTGTTATCTCCATGTATGCCTGTATCATTGATGTCAAGTTAGGGATGATGTTGAGCGAGAGTGCTTCTTGCGGAGTCACCCACACATAGCTGTCGTGGTCTTCTGAGAGCGTGACGTCTTCCGAATCTGCTTTGCACAAGAAGAATGTTGCGATGATCTGCCAGTGTTCTCCGCGTACTTCTGGTCGCCACTCATCCATATGAAACGGTCGCTCCATAGCAACGCTCAATCCTGTCTCTTCTTGTATTTCTCTGGGGAGTGATTCATCAAAGCGCTCTCCTGGCTGTACGCGTCCTCCTGGCACGTCATATCTTCCTTCTTGTGTTCCGTCACCATACCCTGACGACTCTCGCAAGAACAAGAGTTTGCCTTCGTGTACGATGAGCGCTTTTGTTGCGACGAATTGCTTATCTACCATGCTACGCGAATGTATCTCAGACTTAATATAAGTTATGTGGTGAGCAAGTAGTAGATGAGCCACACAGTAAGAATCAGTGCAGCCACTCCTAATCCTATGAGGGCTCGCACGAGTTGATGCTTATTCACGAGCGCACCCCTACAATCGTGAGAGCGATAAACAATCCTATGAAGAGGAGAATCGCTAGTATCAAAAGCCAGGTGTGTAGTTTCATCGAATCCCTCCAAAGACAACTAGCGAAAAGTACGTGCGCAGAATAATCATAGCTACAAGAGCGATTATTACGAAAAATAATGATATGATAACATCTACACGAATAACCTGTATCAAGTACTGGTGGAGCCCGATTAATACCAGAAACGCTGTCAGTGCTTCAACTATCCAAACACTCACAAGTTGATGCTTGGAAACTATAAAGGATTTCATTAAGCGTATGTGCAAAAGAGGCTTGATATGTCTTTCGTAGTTTTTTCCGGAAAAAACAGTGCTCTAACATACATCTTTCTAGAACTCTACTCCTTTGCGTGGCTGGGCTCCTTGGTCGAAGGGATGCTTGATCTTTTTCATTTCTGTCACGTAGTCTGCGACGTCTATGAGTTCTTGCGGATAGTCACGTCCTGTCATCACGAGTTCTTTGTCGTGGTGTTCTTTGACAAAGTCAACGAGTTCTTGTACGTTCACAAGTCCCATGTGAATTGCGTACACCACTTCGTCCATAACAATCATGTCGTGTCCGGGAGTGTTTTCTTTTACTTCTGCAAAGAATTCTGTGAACGCTTCTTTTGCTTTCGCGAGTTCTTCTTTATCATATCGCTTAAAGAAGTTTCCTCGGTAGGTGTAGCGCATAAACGTTGCTCCGAGCTTCTCAAGCATCTCGTGTTCTGAGGAGCCGTCAGGCTTGAAAAAGGATGCAAACAAGACCTTGTTTCCTGCGCCGATTGAACGCACCGCAAGCCCTACTGCTGCCGTGGTTTTTCCCTTGTTCTCTCCCGTGTAGATATGGTACATGTTCTTTCCTCAATTAAATACGTAAAAAAAAAAGTGTGTGCAGCCCTTAGCTGCACTTTGAGTAGCCGCAGTCAAAACATGTCGGCTCTGAGCATCCTGCCATCATTTGGACGTTTGTCGAGTAGCACTTTCCGCAGTACAGTCGCTCTTCCACTGATTGTGCTGACACAGATGGTTCTGGCGCACTCGTTTGTCTCTTGGGTGCCGCAAGACTCGTTTGTCCTTGCGGCTCGCTAAAAAAACCTGTTTTCACCAGGTTTGCTCGTAGAGCCTTTGAGATTGCGTGTGGGATGCTGTCTACGCGTTTTTGTCCGAAACCGTATGGCCTGTCGCTCTTGATGCTGTTTAAGTGTTTTAGCACACGAACAGGATCTCCTCCGTTCTCAAGGTATTTTGAGAGCGTGATACAGAGCGCTGATGTTAATCCACTAATTTCTGTTCCGAGTGGAGCGAGGTTTCCGAAGATGCGTCGGGGCCCTAGCTCGTCATAATTGATGTGGATGTGCAAGGTTCCAGAACCTGTCTCGATGGCGTAGTAGTCTGAGTGTTCTTGGAGTTCTTCTCGGTTACGTGCCGCAAGTTCTTCTTGGACTGGTTCTTCTGCGAGTACTGTTGGTTCTTCCTCTTTTTTCTTGGAGTCGCCAAGGTTGAGTACTTGGAAGCTCTTGCATCCGTCGCGGTACACCGTCACTCCTTTTGCTCCGAGTTTGTATGCGAGCATGTAGACTTCTTCGATGTCTTCTGGTGTTGCGTTGTTCTCCAAGTTCACTGTTTTTGATACTGCGTTGTCAACGTGTCGTTGGAAGGCGCATTGCATCTTGACATGATCAAGCGGTGAGAGGTCGTGCGAGGTCAAAAACAGATTCTGTATTTCTTCTGGAATCTCTGCAATACCTACTAGGCTTTTGTGGTTCTCATCGATTTTCTTGTACAACGCGTCTTTTGTCAGGCCGAAGTAGTTGTGTTCTTCAGCGAGTTTTCCAAACACAGGGTTTACTTCCCAGAATGTATCTGCGGGGTCTGGCGTCTCTCCTTTTTTGAGTGCGTCAAGTGCTTTTGCGTTGTAGCGCGTATACACGATTGCGAAGAATGGTTCGATTCCCGCTCCTTGTAGGCCTGATGCGATTCCAATCGTTCCTGTTGGTGCAATGGTTGTTCGCGCGCTGTTTCGTGGGCGGTAGTCTTCTCCTCTGAAGTAATCTGAGTCTTTGTCAAAGATGCTGTCCGCAAAGCCGCCGAATGCTCCTCGTGTTTCTGCGAGTGCTTCTGATGCCGCCATTGCTTCTGTGTTGATAAACTCCATGAGCTCTTCTGCTTTCGCAAGTCCTTCTTCTGAGTTGTATGCAAGCTTGAGTGCAACCAGCGATTCTGCCCATCCCATGACTCCGAGTCCTACACGTCGGTTTTTCTTTGCGATAACCTCGATTTCTGGGATTGGGTAGTTGTTTACTGTTACCACGTTATCTAAGAAGTGGATGGTGTCGTGCACGATTTCTTTCAGTGCTGCCCAGTCAAAGTCTGTGCCGTCCGCACGTACAAATTTCGACAGGTTGATGCTTCCGAGGTTGCATGGTTCGTACGGGAGGAGTGGTTGTTCTCCGCATGGGTTTGTGCTCTCAATCATTCCTTGTGCTGGTGTGGGGTTTGACCGTGAATTGTTGATTCTGTCTATGAAGATGATTCCTGGGTCTCCTGTTTCCCACGCTCCTTGTACGAGCTCGTTCCACATGGTTCGTGCGTTTTTTGTTCCCATGACTTCTTTGGTTTTGGGGTTGATGAGTTCGTAGTCGTCGTTTGCTTCTACGTGTTTCATGAAGTCTTCTGTGATGGTTACTGATACGTTGAAGTTTTCCATCACGCCTGGTTCTTTTTTCATGTTGATGAAGGTGTCAATATCTGGGTGGTCGTAGCGCATGATTCCCATGTTTGCTCCTCTGCGCGTCCCTCCTTGTTTGACAACGTCTGTTGATTTGTCAAAAAGTTGCATGAAGGTGCATGGTCCTGAGCTGACTCCTTTGGTTGATTGCACGTTGCTTCCTGCTGGTCGTAGGCGCGAGAAATCAAATCCTGTTCCTCCTCCGCTTTGGTGGATGAGTGCCATGTCCATGACGCTCTTGTAGATTCCTTCAATGCTATCGTCTACTGGGAGGACGTAACATGCTGAGAGTTGTTGGAGGTCTCGTCCTGCGTTCATGAGCGTTGGCGAGTTTGGAAGGAATTTCCATGTTGCCATAAAGGTATAGAATTTTTTGTATGCTTTTTGTACTGCTACACGTGCGACAGGATCATTTTCTGCTATGTCATAGAGGTTTTTCATGAATTGGCGAAAATTATTTTTTTGCTCGTCCATGGTTGCGTGTCCTGTGTGTAGGTGGTGAATGATAGTGGGGTTTCCTGAGCGAGTGTCGTATTCTACGCGCTCGTATTTTACTCCCTTGAAGATCTTCTCTTCTGGAACTCCACAGTAAAGGATTTCTCCAAGTGCGATATTAAGTGCTACTCCTTTGAGCCAGTGCTCAAGACTTGGGGCGTCTCGTAAGTATTTGTCTTTGATGACTTTGCGCTGGTTTTCAGTCGCAGTTATCGTTGGCAGATCCTCTGTGTGTTGGATTGTTTCTGTTGTTTGCATGGTAATTAATTTCCTTTAGTGAGTACTTGTATTTCTTTTTCAAAGCTCTGCGCGTCTCTAAATTCTTTGTAGACGCTTGCAAAGCGAATATATGCTACTTCGTCTAGTCGTCGCAGCTCTCGCATGGTCAGATCCCCTACGAGGTTGCTGGGGATTTCTGCTTCTCCTTGTCGTCGCAGCTCTCGCTCAATAGTATCTAGTGCGTGTTCTATTTGATCAGCACTGACTGGACGTTTCTCACACGACAAGATAAGTCCTCGTTTGAGTTTTTCCTTGTCAAAGAGCTCTCGTGAACCGTCTTTTTTGATGATACGCAGTGTCGGGAGCTCAGCTCGCTCATACGTGGTAAATCGTTGACCGCACAGCACACATTCTCGTCTTCGCCGTAGTTCGTGTCCTGCTTGCCGCGTCTCGACAACGCGCGTGTCATCATTGTTGCAGTGGATACATTTCATGAGGTTGTGTGGCGCAACACTGCTGTCGCACCCTGTAGTAAACGTGCGTGAATGCACATTAAAAAGACGGCTGTTTTCAAGACTATATTCTAGTGTAGTGGAAAAAAAATATTCCGCCCCAAACACTAGATGTAGTGTCTCTGGCGAGTTGTGAACCTCTTGTATCATGCAAATATTAAGAGGAGAGGACGCGTACATATCGTTTGCGGTCGTGCATGTCCAGTGGGGTTGTGCGCAACCCTTATAAACCATGAAACGACAGCACATAGATGTTGTTCTCATACGCCCAAGCGCGCGAAGCCGACCTCCCCTTGCGAGCAGCACAATTCGTTGCCGCAACCCAAGTTCTCACAACCCCTACAGGAATGATACTCTCCCCGCAAGCACATCGAGAGTTCATGGTACAGTATGGCGTTGACAAAGAAGTTCAAGACCTTATTGCAGCAATTACTGATGAAGAAAGCGTGCGTCGCGTGGATGCAGAAATTAAACGCAGAATCGTCACGAGCAAAATTCCTGAGGAGCTCGCGTCCGCAATCACAGAAGCAATCGAAGTGCTTGGTCTTCAACGCACTGACTTGAGTATCGCAGAGATTCCTCTTGTCGTGGTCATGTATGCAGATATTTCTGTGCGCTCAGAACCTGTAGTCATCAATGTAAGCGGCACAAAAGCATTAGCAGATGCTCTTCGACTTATCTGGAGCAAGGCATACATGAGTCCTCATCCACACAGCATCCCATCAGTTGCCACTGCCATTATGCGCATGCCTCCTGTGATTGCAACTGCGCGAGCTCGGCGCTCAGACACGCATGTCGTTATCGAGGCAGTAGAAGGGTGGGGGCGATTTGTAGGAACAGATGAAACTGCTGATGAGTACGTGCTAAGCACCCAGACAATGGAGATCACGCAAAAAGATGTGCGCGCTCAAGAATCAATGATCGCGCGTAATGAGCGGTCACAGCAAATTGTGAAGACCACACCGTTTAATGCGTCAGGTCAAAAAATCACTGATGATCAGATGCGGAGCATTGTTGCTGATATGAAGCGGATGAATCTGACTGATGCAGTGTTTGGGTTTAGTAATCAAAAGCGTTGGTTGCTTATGGTACCGGAAGCTAAGAGCATTCCTAAGATTCATGAAGCTCAATTTGAGCCAGAAGCAGAAGTAGAAGTGGTTGACTTAGACATCACTGCAACTACAGAGGATGCACCTTCCCAAGAAGATCACATGCAAGAAGAGCCTTCTTATGAGCCGCCTCAAGAACCAATAATTGATACGACTGACGAGGCGCCAGCAGAAAAATCGCCACACATAACTTCCTCAGAGCAGGCAGCAAGGCACACACAAGAGGTAGCGCAGCAACTGCTTGAGAGTTGTTTTCATACCATTGAGTTGGCCATGCGAGAGTGGCTGTATGAAAAGGATCAACCCGAAGATTTCGGAGAGCTCGTCAGTCTTGTGTCAAACAAGCGACAAATCCCCTATAAAAATCGCGTGTTATCTTTGTGGGAGATTAAGCGTAGCAACGGTTTTGCGGACGCTGACGCGGAGAGCGTGCGGTTTGGTCTTGACACCATGCACAAGTTTTTGCGCGAGTTTTCCTAAGCAGTAGCAATATATGGAAAATAATTGCTGCCGCCATAACAACAATTTATTTAAAGTCAAGACCGTGAAAACAGGTTAGGAAATGAAACGCGGAAGACCAGTTCAATCAGACATTCGACAGAACATGGTAGAAGTGTTGTTTTTTCTCGGGGAAGCCTACGGATATCAAATCTATAAGGTCTACAAAAAAGTGTTTCCTCCCGTTACTCTTCGGAGTATGTACTATCATTTACGAAAGGGCACTGATCTTGGAGAGTTCGTCAAACTACGCACAGAAAAAGATCAGGGAGATTATTCTTGGGGTCCGTCCGCTGAACGAATCATCTACAAGCTCGGCCCTCAAGCCAAGCCTAAAGGCGATGAGCGAGTAAGACAGTACATTGAGGAGCAGCAAGATGCAGCTGATTAGAAATCCGCTTACGTATTTGCTTGGAGGATTTGCACTATTGGTGTACGTCCCATTTATTTTTGCAGGTCTGCTGTTGTTTCTCTCTCTTGATCTCGCACTCGTTGATGAGCGAGCGTTGTCCATCATCGTCTTAGCGTTCTTATTCTTCATGATTTTTGTGCTTGCAGGCATCTACGTGCAAAGCTTGTTGTTTGCTTACGCACAGAAAGGAGCGCGTGCGCGATTACTAGAAGTGTTTTCTGGGGCGCGTAAACAGTTCTTTCGCATCCTATTGCTGGATGCAATCATATTTTCTCTGCTCATTCCTCCCGCAGTCTTATGGCTTCTTATACCCAATGCGTGGGCTCTTGTCGTGCTTGTTATGTGGAGCCTTGTTCTTGGAGTGCTCTTTCTGAGTACTCCTCGCTTTATTCACAAATACACAACACTTACAAGCATCAATAAATCCATGAAAAGCGTGCGTGATGCGCGCGTCTACCGGGCGGCTGCGATACTGGCTGTCGCAACTGCTGTCGTATACGTGTTTTCAGTTCCTTATCTTGATGGGTTCGTGTTCAGTCAGCATCTCATGTTTTTTGCGTCAAGTGGCGCTCTCACACTTCTCGGAGTAACTGCTTTTTTCCCCTCGCTATTTGCCACGGGACTGTATGGCTCTCCAGCCGTCTTGATTGCGCAACGAGTACTCGCAGTCCTCTTTCTCATCTGGATTTTGCACACTGTCTGCGCTAAAAAGTAAACCATCTTCCCGCAAGATTTTGTATGATGGGTACGAATATGAGAAGCACTACTGCTATCAAGAAGAGCAGTGCAGTCTTTTTCCACACATACTCCGCACGTTTTGGCTCCATAAATCGTTGAAGGACCACCAAGTACATGCGTCCCCCATCTACTGGTCCGAGCGGGATTAAGTTAGCAAGCCCAAGGCCAAGTGATAACAGAAACGTCCAATAAATAACCTCAAGGATAAACATCGCTATTGGAGCGAGCCACTGAGCTGATGGTGCTGTGTAGTGTGTGCGTATGTTTTCCATCCCCACCCATGCTCTTCCTTCTTGATCAGGGTGTTCTGCGAGAGTAATACGATATTCTTGGCCTGCGTCAGTGATGAGTATGAACTCGTCTCCTATCGAAACTTGTTGAAGGTGGTTCGTGAGGTCTCGCACCGTTTCAATCTCTCCAAACTGGCTCTCTACAAAGGGCGTTCCTGTGGGTAGCTGCGCTGCTTGTGCAGGAGATCCGTCTGCGATTGCTTGTGTGGTGATTCCTCCCGCTCCAAGCGCTACCACTAAGAATGCTGAGAAGGCTACAAAGAGTCCTAAAAAGAGTGCTGCTTGGATGACGTTACTCCATGGTCCTGCTGCGTAGATTGCGTTCTGTACTTTTCCGGGTGCTTTAAGGACGCGTTTCTCGTCTGGTTCTACGAATGCTCCGAAAATCGGCCCTAATGCGAGCAATCCGCTTGATTTCACTTTTATCTTGTGTGCTGCAGAGACGATTCCGTGTGCTCCTTCATGAACTACAATCACGATAAACAGCGCGATTAGGGATTCAAATAACGGAAATGCGATGGGACTTCCAGGGATATGCACTCCTGGGAGAAATGGCGTGAGTACTGGCGGCCCCGCGGGTTCTGCGATCAGCTGCCATAGCCCATACACGATGAATCCTATGATGAGCAGCATTCCTGCGTATCCCACGTAGATTCCGAAGTGTGCTATTGGTATGATGATGCGTGCATATTTTGCTCCGAATCGGTTCATCCATTTCACTCCCCATCCTGTTTTGAGGAGCGCTACGATTCCTCCTTGGAATTCGAATTTTTTTCTGAAGATAAACAGGAGTGCGATGACTCCTACGTAGAATAAGACGACGTACCAGTATTGTTCCCAAAATCCTGTCATTCGCTAACTGGGTGATGCGTGCTTTATATGCTTATTGCCCTCACACGTAAAAGGGTGCAAACAAGATAACACCACCAACTAGTATGAACAAGAGTACGAACAAGACCGCCAAGGGAATAAGCACCACTCCTGCCGCTCGCTCGTTGCTCAGTTCATAAACTTCTCGTACGACTCTTATGTACACGATGACGCCATACACAAATATTGCGAAAGAGATAAGCGGGCCTATGAGGGGAATAAGGGACAGAAGTGATGTTCCCAGGTTAATGACTGAGAGTGCAAAACTCAATGCAACGCCTGCTGATATGAGGGCACTAAACCGTGCTTTTCCTCTAAAAAGTCGCGCCACGAGGTGCGTTACTCCGTATGACAGCAAAGAAAAGAGGAGTGCTCCTGCGAATAGTGTGATAAACAACAGTATCATTATTGGGAGTGAGAGTGCAAGTTCTGGTCCTGGGAGCGAGAGCAGGATCACTGTGATAGCAAATGTGACGAGCGCGGAAAATCCTGAGAGGATACATAAGAGAATGAGTGCGTAGCGAAACCCATGTGTTTCTTTGAGGATGCTATGCGTTGCTTGCGCGTCCCAAAATAGTTGTCGGAATCCGTTGGCAATGTACGTGATAAATGACATGAAATGAATGTGAAAGTGCAATATTTAAGGGTTACGCACACAGAAGGAAAGTAAGATATATCTCCTCAATAGTAACAACACATGGTTGTGTTTGTCCATAACGAAGGAACGGTCAAGGAAAAACTTGTTATTCGCTTAACAAGAAACCATGAACCTGTTTCTCTGGAGGAGTTCAAGACTCTTGCTCCGCAAGCGGAAACGTTCTTTCACGAAGGGGACGCGTACACCATCATCTCGGAAGGAGAATTTGAGCCGTTCATTGAAAAAGTGGCCGAGTACTTTGGTGAGCCGACCGTAGAAGTCCATAAAGGAGAGTACGTAACATCAGACACGTTTGATAACCCCAAGCTGTACAGACAGGAGTGTCCTGAACTCATACACCCTGCAAGCGCTGGCGTGGTTGCGCAAGCATATCAAGATGGTGAAACACGTGGCATGCGATTCGAGATATCTCCGTCACACACAGATCTTTCACATCACATCAGGAGAGTGGTTGCATCAACGCACGAGGAGAAGCCATGGTCAAACACCCATGTTACGCAGTTGGTCGAACTCTATATTCCTACTCCGCACGAACCTCTCCCTTACGAAATTCACAATGTCCTGAAGGATGCAATTCGCTTATATCGGAAACCTGTTTCGCACTTTGTATCAGGAAGAATACACAAGAAATAAGCAGTTACTTTCTTCGTACCGTACGCAGTGAGTGTGATCCGCATTTTCGGCAGCTCACACGTCGTGCTTGTACTTTGAGAATGTTTGCTTTTCGTTTTGATTTACAATCTTTGCAGACAAATACTCTGTGAAAGAGACGCGCGTTTGCTTCTTCAAAAATTGCCATTATGCTGCCTCCTGTTTAATCTGCTTAATTACTTTGTCATCCAAAATAATCCAATACACCACAATTTGTCCGCTCTTGATTTGTCCATCAAGCTCTTCTGGAATTGCGATGTCAAAGCTCTCATAACTCTCCATGTCCATAACGTTCGCATTATTTCCTGCTATGGAGAGCACTTGGGCGTTGCGCTTGTCAATGACAGGTACAGGAATCATGTCGTGTCCTGGCATGACGATGTTTCTTTTCTTGTTATCAAGCATACCTACTGCGGTGAGGTTGACTTTTGCGTGTCCGTGCTTTCCTGGTCGAGAGGTTTTGGTCTCTGACACTACGCAGGCTGCGTCGTCAATTACCACGGTGCTTCCCTTCTTGAGGGTGCCTATTGATACAAGCTTTGTGTCGCCCATGCAAGGTTGGATTATGAGTGCGTTTATAAATATTTGGTCAATAGGTGACGCATTCTTGGCCGACATAGGCCTCTGGCAAGTCATGAATGAAGTGGCGAATCACATCTATAAATACAGGTGCTGTGAGATCTGTTTTGTGCGTGGCTGCGTACACTCGCTTATTCAGAAATCCTGGACTCAGCCTGTATCGTCGCTGAAAACAGTTGCTGGCAGTAGTGCGACTCACACTTGGCGTGAAACGAGCAGCAAGTGCTTTGTACGTCTCGTATTCTCCATGATGCGGATATTTTTGTTGATGTATAAATCGTTCTGACACGTATGTCGCGACTCCTTCTTCTAGTACTTCTCGCCGCTCTCCCCGTGGCAAGACAATCAGTTGTTGTCGAGCAAGTTCACGGAAGTACAGGTGTGCTTGTTCGTGAATCACTGTGCCCACACCCAGCGTGTGTGAACGCGCGTTTGGATACACAGCATCTCTTGAGAACAAAGCATTTTGTCTGCCGCTAATGCGCGTACGAGTTCTTTGTAGTGCACGATCCATTCCTTGATCTGTAGAGATATCTTGGGCGTCTAAAAGTGCACGCATGAAATCTTCATTTGTGGTGTGTACCGCGTACTTTCTCGGTTGCACGCCAAAAAACGCTGCGACGCGAGGATTTGTCTGTCTCGAGTGTGCTTCATACCTCAAGCGTGTCTGAAGGGTGTCGGGAACCTCTTCTCCCAATGCTTCCATGAGCGATCTAAGTTCGCTTGCCTGTTGCACAAGAGGAGATTTGCGGCCTTCGAGCACGTATACATTCAGCTGTTCGCGCAGAGAAGCTTGCCCAGCGGTATCCCCGGACAACATAGGAAGGCAGACAACCGTCCCGGCCAGCATCGCCCGCCTCATAAACCCCATACGTTACACAAGCCGGGCAAGTATTTAAGCTTACTTTCGAAAGTGCTCAAGCCACCAGATACGTGTTTTGAGTGTTGCCACGCGCGCTTTCTCTTCCACGTGAAAGAACGCAAATAACCCTAAGAGCACGATGGTGATGGTGAGTACTGCAATCAGCGAGTATGCTGCTCCTATTGCTTGCTCATCTACTTCTGCAGGCAGTTCTTCTCGCGGAGTAAAGGGCGGCAAATCCCCTATCCCTATGTCTGGTCGTGTGAACGTGATTGTCTGTGCGTCCATCTCCTCTACTCCAAAACCAAGGCAGTTTGTTGCTGCGATGATTCTGCTTGCTGTTTCTTGTTCTTCTTGTGCGCGCACAATGTACTGTCCTGCCGTTGCGGGGGTGAAAAACCCTACTCCGCTGCTTTGCGTGATTTGCTGCGTTGTTCCTTCTCTTGACACTTCAAG
>SKXU01000098.1 GCA_007128245.1 Candidatus Woesearchaeota archaeon | reverse complement strand
CCGGGTCGTTTTGATCGTATTGTGCACGTTCCTGTGCCTGACGCGCAAGGAAGAAAAGCTATTTTGGACATTCATCTCTCTGGCGTAAAGCTTGCTGCGGACGTGTCTGTGCAAACCCTTGTTGATCGCACTGAAGGATACGTGGGTGCTGATATCGAAGCCCTCGTGCGTGAAGCGGCTCTGATGGCGGTGCGAGCAAATGAGAAAGCTGACACGATTGAGATGAAGTTTTTTGAGCAAGCACTTGAGAAAGTAAAGCCTTCCGTGACCGCTGAGATTGAGCAGGCCTACAAGGAAATGCAGAGCAGCTTTAGGCGCCAGCGCGCAGACGAACTCAAGGGCAAGCCGAGTTATTACGGATAGGTGCAAGCTTTATAAGGGTGGAATGCGTAAGTAGAGATATCAAGATACGCTACATCAACAGGTGAATGAAATATGAAAAAGGAAACTAAGAAAAAAATTGGCATCGCAGCCGGCGTCGTTGCTGCTGCTGGGGCCGTTGCGGGTGCTGTTGCTCTTCGCAAAAAAAAGAATCGTGACAAAGTGAATAAAAAGGTTGACAAGGCAGAAGCAAAAACCACTTCTGTAACAAAAAAAGCTGCGTCTGCAGTAAAAGATGCGGTCAACAAAACGGGTAAAGCAGTGAATCGCGCAGCAAGCAAAGTAAAGCTTGGTGCAAAGGATGCGAAAACGTCAACAAAGGTCGCTGCGAAAAACACCTCTGCGCGAGCAAAAAAGACTGTGAAAAAAGCGACTAAGGCAGTGAAGAAAACAGCAGAAAAAGCTGCGAGTAAGGTAAAGCCTGCAAAAAAAGCTGCAAAAAAAACCACAAAAACAGCAAAGAAAGGCGCGAAAAAAACTGCAAAAACCGCAAAAAAAGCAGCGAAGAAAACGTCTAAAACTGCGAAGAAAGGCGCAAAAAAGGTTGTGAAGAAGTAATTCTTTCAACCCTTTTTTCTTTTTTTTCTCAATAACATTCTTATACCATTCAGTGCTCACTACACTGTATGAAACCACAAACCCGTGTGCGTATTACCACGAAGAATAATCTCGTGTTTGAAGGAGTGCTTTTGGAAGGAAACGAGTACACGCTCAAACTTGATGATGGATACAATGTAGGAGTGCATAAGCGCAATGTGCAAGAGATTATTGAGTTGTCTTCTCACAAAAAGACTTCTTCACCAATAACTCCTCCCCCCTCATCAGCTGATGCTCCTGTCATTGCTCTCTTGCACACGGGAGGAACTATTGCAAGTAAGGTAGATTATGAGACGGGCGGCGTCACGAATAAGATTACTCCGAACGAGCTCTTAGCGATGTATCCTGAGCTCTCAGCGATTGCTCAGATACAACCTGTGTTTTTGTCTCAAATGTCTTCTGATGATATGCGTTTTGCGCACTACAACCAGCTCATCACTGCTGTTAAGCAAGCAGTTGCTAATGGAGCACAAGGTGTGATTATTACGCACGGGACTGATACGATGCATTACTCTGCAGCAGCGCTCCACTACGGATTGCTTGGCGTTCCTATTCCTGTGGTGCTCACCGGTAGTCAGCGCAGTGCGGATCGTGGGTCGTCTGATGCCGCAACTAATTTGTTAGGCGCAGCCAAGTTTATCACGCAAGCGGGTCTGCCTGGAGTGTTTATTGCGATGCATGATTCCTCAAGTGATACGGACATCGCCATTCTTCGAGGGATTAATACCAGAAAGAATCATTCTTCTCGTCGCGACGCTTTTTGCTCAGTCAACATTCCTCGTGTTGCACGTATAGGGGAATCGCTTGAACTCATTTCCTCACCTCCAAAGAGCGTGCACGAGTTTACTCCGAGAAAGTATCGTGCGGATCTGAAGATAGGAATAGCATTTATGCACCCACAGTTTTTTCCTGACGCACTCACACCGTACACAACGTATGATGGCTTAGTAGTGCTTGGCACAGGTCTTGGGCACGCACCTATCAATGCGATTGATGAGTACACGCAGTTGCACGCACAAACAAAAGATGCGTTGCTCTCTCTTGCACAAAAGATTCCTGTGGTGATGTCAACGCAGTGCATCCATGGACGCGTGAGTCTTCACGTGTATAGTCCTGGACGCATGTTGCAAGATGCTGGCGTGCTCGGACACGACCTCGCACTCACTGCTGAGACGGTCTTTGCAAAGCTTGCGTATTGTCTTTCCCACGGCCTTGATCCATCCAAAGAGTTGTACGAGGACGTAGATGACGCAATTGATCGCACCGAGGTTGATGTGTATGAGTGATCGTTCTGACGGCTTTAAGGCAGGCCTTGAGATTCATCAGCAGCTCTCGGGCACGAAATTGTTTTGTGCGTGTCCCGCGGAGATTCGTGAAGACGAACCTGACTTCACACTTACTCGCTCATTGCGTGCATCTCAAGGAGAGAGCGGCGAGGTTGACGTGGCAGCTGCGCATGCACAGTCAAAACAGAAGTATTACGTGTATCAGGGGTATCATGAATCAACGTGTTTAGTAGAGTGCGATGAAGAACCGGTGAGTGCTCCGAGTCCGCGCGCTGTAGAGACTGCTGCGATGGTTTCTCGCATGCTGGGCATGACCTTTGTTGATGAAGTGCACGTGATGCGTAAAGCCGTTGTTGATGGAAGTAACACTTCTGGTTTTCAGCGGACAATGCTTGTTTCGTTAAACGGAACGATACATGATGTGCGTATTGATCGACTGTGCTTGGAAGAGGATTCGTGTAAGGTGGTGTCAAGAAATCAAGATCATGATGTCTACAACCTCTCACGCCTCGGTATCCCTCTTCTTGAAATAACCACGCTTCCTGACATTACGTCTCCTGAGCACCTAAAAGAAACTGCTTCGGCGCTCGGTATGGTGCTTCGCTCAACTGGTCGTGTACGTCGAGGTCTCGGCACCATTCGTCAAGACGTGAATATCTCTGTCGCGGGCGGGTCTCGCGTAGAGATTAAGGGCGTGCAAGACCTTGATGGGATGCCGGTGCTTGCTGAGAACGAAGCGTCCCGACAAAAAGCACTCATTGCGCTTGCACAAGAACTCTCTACTGCAGTATGTTCATCTCCCGTTGATGTTTCTGAGCACTTCTCAGAAGGATGGGTTTCTCAGGCCCTCTCACGTGAAGAGCACGCGGTAGGAGTGCGTGTTACGGGATGGAGCGGCGTGTTTGGCAAGGAATTGTTTGGTGGGTATCGCGTTGGTACGGAGCTTGCAGGGTACGCAAACGCTTGGGGCTTTGGCGGCATCATTCATAGCGATGAAGACTCTGAAAAATACGGGTTATCTTCTTGGGAGGGTGTGCGGCGTGCGCTCTCGTGCAGCGAGGGCGATGGCTGTTTCTTACTTGTCGGCAAGAGTGAGCGCATCACTGATTGCATTGCTATTGCGCTCATTCCTCGTCTTGAGCAGTTTACTGTGGGCGTACCTTCCGAGGTGCGCAAAGACAATG
>SKXU01000025.1 GCA_007128245.1 Candidatus Woesearchaeota archaeon | reverse complement strand
TTGAGAAAAAGCATGTGTGGAGAGTCAAAAAACATCTTGAAGAAGTCGCAGATCACAGCGTGAAATACAACTGGATACAACGCACGTATGACACATTACTCTTTCACCTCACACGACACCTGATGGAACTACTCTGATAGCCATCGCTGTACGTAGGCAGAGCTCACGTACGGGGTGTTGATGCCCGGATCATCAAAAAGGCTTTGCAAGTTCTGTATCAAACGAGAGCTGTAAGACGTGTCCTGGGCTTTGCGAGCACGAGTCTCTTGAATTCCGAGGACTTCAGACAGTTCCTCGGCTGAGAATTCAGGGACGGAAAGTGCTTGCATGCGCAAGCTCAAAGGGATGTGTTGAGTTTTCTTAAATTTAAGTTCGTGTCTTTTGGCATAGCTGCGTACTGCAGTTGGTTCAACTCCAAGTATCTGTGCGATATCAAAAGCACTAAATTCGGTGTCTTGAGCGCGCTCGTAAAGTATTGCTCGTGTTACAGGACGAGGAGTATATTTTCTGTGTCGCACGCCGCAGGTTGTCAAAATGCGAGAGATATGCGTAGGATTTCGATTAGTTAAGGTTGATAATTCGCTCGGGGTCTTGTCAGGATGCTCTGCAAGCACCAGCACTTCTTCAAGTGGAATTGTGGAGTGAGTGAGGATTTGATGTGCGAGTGGAGGTATGTTTCTTGCAAGATAGGTGTTAAGAAGCTGACCTAGCTCTTGCTCTAATTGTACTCGCTTGCTTTTGTTGCTTCGTTGAAGATCCCTTTGTCCTGATTCGTCAAGATACTGCTGAATATGAGATGCGGTACAACTTGTAGACTTGGCAATATCTGTAAGCGAAAGCCCTTGCAGCACTCCCACATCTACTTCATCCCAGAAAGGCTCTTTTCTGAGGTCTCCGGGCCACTCAACCCCTGTATGATACGCAAGCATTCGCAATGTACCAGCTCTTTCTCCTGTTTTCCGGGCTATGTCCCGAGTGGATTGTGTGCGATGATATGCAGCGAGAAATCGTTCTTCTGACATTACTTTTTAGGAGTTACTTTGCGATTATATGTGTTTGCTTGGTTATTTTTCATGTATTCCTTACACCCACTGGACATGTACGGACGAAATATTCCTAAAGAGCAGAAACATTACTTATGAAATGAGAAAACGCGGCGAGTACATCCGCACCACTCGTGTTGTACTATCAAAAAAACAAGCTCAACTATTGTTTTTCCGCGCAAGGACAGATCTAAACCTCTCTTGGCGTGCGCTTGCGGAGCGATTCGGAGTGAGTGTATGTACTGTACGTTCATGGGCATCCGCACGAACAACTACTCCTGAATATGTGTATGATGACTTGATAGGTGTGAATCAGAGTACTATGGCTGTGCAGGTGTTAGGTGCTTGCTGGGGACAAAGAAAGGGAGGTCGGGTAATGGCACAAAGACGTACAGTATCGTTTCCAGATCTACATGATCCTCGTTTTGCAGAACTATATGGGGCACTATTAGGGGATGGATGCATAGAAAAACACACAGGATCTCTTGTTATCACTGGAAATGCTCGGTCTGATGTGTGGTATATGGAAGGGTACCTCAAACTACTACTTACGGAGTTGTTTTCATTGCCCGTTCATGTGTACCGTAGTAAGAATACTCTGAGACTGAAGCTCACGCACAAAAAGATTCAATCATACTTCGCGGACACAGGTTACTTTGCGGGTAAAAAGCAAGTAGACGTGCCAGTAATACCACGCATATTGTTTCGTCCACAACTAGCTCGCTTGGTGATACGAGGATTGTTTGATACTGATGGCGGAGTTTATCCGCACCCACATTCAAGAATGATGATTGATATTACCTGCAAAATACCTGCGTTGAGAAAACAGTTGATTGAATTATTACACGTTTTAGATTACTCGTCTGGAACCACGCATACAGGAATCCAGCTGTACGGACGTAAAGCAGAAGCGTTCATTCGTGATATTGGTTCATCAAATCCAAGAAATATTCATCGCTACTTGTGTTATCGGCAGGATGGGCCTGTTCCCTCTGCAAAAGAAATGGAAAGGTATTTAATCGATAACGCATGCCACTTCTATCCGGGCCCGTGATCTAGTGGCTAAAAACTTTGAATCACAGGTTTTCCGCAAATGATGTCGCCTTTACACGGCGAATATCCCCGGTTCGAGTCCGGGCGGGCCCATTTCTTAACTGCTCACAGTTATCAGAACTCAGTGTGGGCTATTGAATAAAAAAGAAGAAAAAATTATTGTGATTGGTAACGCTCTCTTGCGTCACTAATGATTTTGATTGCTGCTGCGCTGTCGTCCCAGCCATCGATGTGTACTTTCTTTTGCTCGAGGTCTTTGTAGACGCGAAAGAAGTGCTCGATTTCCTTAAGGTAATGGCTGTTGATGTCGTCAAGACAATTAGTGTTTTTCCAGCGAGGATCGCCTAAAGGAACACAAATAATCTTTTCATCTTGACCTTTTTCGTCACTCATGTTGAGCACGCCAACGACGCGGCAACGTATGTGACAACCAGGAAATGTTGGGTGAGAAACCAAGACAAGAGCATCGATGGGGTCTCCATCAAGGCCGAGCGTTTCAGGGACAAACCCGTAATCTCCGGGATAGTGCATTGCAGAAAAGAGCATGCGATCAAAGACCATGACTCCGCGCTCTTCATCATATTCGTACTTGTTGCGAGAACCTTTAGGAATCTCAACAACCACTTCGATAACGTTATCTTCAGTCATGGGAGAACAGGGCGCTCCCACAATTTATAAGATTAGCGGGTGGATGCGAGAACTTGACGCCGTGGGCCGGATTGGTCAGAGCGTATGCGATGACCTCCCAACGAGCAACGCTCGTTTGAGGACGTGCGAACTCGGAGCGCGCTACGCCGTGGGCCGGATTCGAACCGACAATGGGTTTCCCCGCCAGCTCTCAAGGCTGGTGCAATACCAGGTTATGCGACCACGGCAATACACCAAGCAACTAGCCCTGTGTTTTTAAACATAGCGCAAATGTATATAAACTGCATATCTTTCACTCTCACAATGCCACTTTCACAATACACCGACCGGTACTTGGACATGGCGCTCAGTTACGCGCCACAAGTACTCGGAGCAATCCTCCTGCTCGTTATTGGTTGGATTATTATCGGCATCGTTGTGCGAGTTATCAGAAAACGCCTTGAGAAAAACAAGTTCGACCCCTCGCTGAGAGGATTCCTCATGAGCATTATGAGCATCACACTCAAAATATTGCTTCTCATCACCGTCATCAGCATGCTGGGCGTACAGATGACAAGCTTCATCGCGGTTCTCGGTGCAGCAGGACTTGCAATAGGACTCGCCCTTCAAGGAAGCCTGGCAAACTTTGCAGGAGGAGTACTCATCCTCGCACGAAAACCATTCAAGGTAGGGGAATTCATCCAAGGCGGAGGCGTCATGGGAACAGTTGAAGAAATTAACATTCTCTACACACGACTCACCACTCCTGACGGAC